>JANNVG010000990.1:0-11719 GCA_031414395.1 Fimbriiglobus sp. | reverse complement strand
GCCCAGATCGCGTCCGTCACCACCACCCTGCCGACCGTCACCACCACCCAGAACGGGCCGAACTCGGCGACGACGAGCACCACCGTGTTCGACGCCGTCGGCCGGCCGATCTGGAGCAAGGACGCGGCCGGGGTGCTGAGCCACACCGCCTACGACCCGCAGACGGGGGCGGTGGTCAAGTCGATCAGTGACGTGAACACGGCGAACACGTCCGACTTCACCGCCCTGCCGTCCGGCTGGTCCACGCCGTCGGGGGCCGGGTTGCACCTGATCAGCACGTCCGAGGTGGACGCTCTCGGCCGCACCACCAAGAGCACCGACCCGCTCGGGCAGATCAGCTACACCGTCTACAACGACGTGGCCAAAGAGACCCGCACCTACGCCGGGTGGAACACGGGCACCAGCGCCCCGACTGGGCCGACGATGGTGTCCCGCGACGACTGGGCGGGCGGGTACTCCGAATCGCTCACCATGTCCGCCACGCCGACGACGAGCAGCGGCAAGCCGACCGGGGCGGAGAGCATTTCGAGCATTCAATCCCTCTCCCGCAGCTACCGCAACGTCGCCGGGCAGACCACCCATTCCGACAGCTACTTCGACCTGACCGGGGTGACGTACAGCACGGCCGCCGACATCGGCACGCTGAACACCCACCGCTATCGCACCGAGCAGGGGTACGACAAGCAGGGCCGCGGCAACAAGAGCGTGAGCGCGTCCGGCACCATCAGCCGCACCGAGTACGACTCGCTCGGCCGCATGGCCAGCACGTGGGTGGGCACCGACGACACGCCGACGAGCGGCTTCTGGAGTGTCACCAACCTGACCGGCACGAACATGGTGAAGGTGTCGGAGGCGGAGTACGACGGCGGCGGGGTGGGAGACGGCAACGCCACGAAGCAGACGAGCTACCCCGGCGGCGGAGCCGACCCGCGGGTGAGCCAGACGTGGTTCGACTGGCGGAACCGGCCGGTGGGCAGCAAGTCCGGCGTCGAGGCGAGCGAGTCCACCAGCGTGAACCGCCCGCTGAGCTACGCCGAGTACGACAACTTGGGAACGGCGGTGGTGAGCGAGAGCTACGACGGGGACACGGTGTCGCTGACCGACGGGAACAGTGACGGCGTGCCCGACCGCCCGAGTTCGTCCCTCCTGCGGGCGAAGTCCGTCACCACCACCGACGAACTCGGCCGGGCGTACAAGTCGGAGACGTACAGCGTCGATCCGTCGAGCGGAAGCGTGAGCAGCTTCGCCCTCGTCAGCCAGACGTGGTTCGACCTCCGCGGCCTCACCCTCAAGTCGAGCGGCCCCGGCGGGCTGGTGCAGAAGTCGGCCTACGACTCGCTCGGCCGCGCGGTCACCACGTACAGCACCGACGGCGGCGGCGACTCGGGGTACGGGGACGCCGACGACGTGACCGGCGACCTCGTGCTGTCGCAGAGCGAGACCACCTACGACGCCGACTCGCGGGTGCTAGTGAGCGTGAGCCGCGAGCGGACGCACGACGCCAGCGGCACCGGCGCGCTCGGCTCGGTGTCGAGCGGCATCACCGCGCGGGTGTCGTACTCGGCCAGCTACTACGACCTGGTCGGGCGGGTGACGGACGCGGTCAACGTGGGCACCAACGGCGGTAGCGCGTGGACGCGGCCGGGTTCTGTGCCGAGCCGTTCCGACACGGTGCTGGTGCGGTCCGCCGTGTACGACAGCGCCGGGCGCGTGTGGAAGACGACCGACCCGCGAGGGATCGAGTCACGGACGACGTATGACCTCCTGGGCCGTACTCTCAAGACGGTCGAGAACTACGTGGACGGAGTGGTGTCGGCGGCCGACGACAAGACGACCGAGTACGCCTACGGGCCGGCCGGGATGACCTCGCTGACGGCCGACGTGGTGGGCGGCGGCGGGCAGACGACGGCGTGGGTGTACGGCGTCACCCAGTCCGGCGGCAGCGGGCTGGACTCGAACGACGTGGTGGGGGCGACGAAGTGGCCCGACCCGTCCACCGGGGCGGCGAGCAGCTCGCAGCAGGAAACCGTGCTGGTGAACGCGCTCGGGCAACCGCTCGTCACCACCGACCGCAACGGCAACGTTCACACCCTCACTTACGACATCCTGGGGCGGGTGACGGCGGACGCGGTGACGACGCTCGGCAGCGGGGTGGACGGGTCGGTGCGGCGGGTGGAGACGGTCTACGACACGCAAGGCAACGCCTACCTGTTCACGAACTACGATTCGGCGAGCGGGGGCAGCGTCGTCACGCAGACCCAGCGGGCGTTCAACGGCTTGGGGCAACTGACCCGCGAGTGGCAATCCCGCGGGGCGGCGGTGAACACGAGCACCTCGCCGAGCGTGCAGTACGCCTACAGCACGCTGGACGCGAACAACCGCAGCCGGCTGACCTCGGTCACGTACCCGAGCGGATACGTGTTGACCCACAACTATTCCTCTGGGATCAACAGTGATGTGAGCCGGCTGAGTTCCCTGTCCGACGCGAGCGGCACGGTGGAGAGCTACGACTACCTGGGGGCGGGCACGGTCGTGAAGCGGGGGCACCCGCTGTCCGGGGTGGACTTCTCGTTCATCCTCAAGTCGCCGGAGTCGGTCGGGGACGCGGGCGACCAGTACACCGGCCTCGACCGCTTCGGGCGGGTGGTGGATCAGCGGTGGCGGACGAGCAGCGCGGACGTGGAACGGACGCTGTACGGGTACGACCGCAACAGCAACCGCACGAGCCGGACGAACACGCTCAACTCGGCCTTTAGCGAGGCGTACACCTACGACGGGCTGAACCAACTGAGTAGCTTCAACCGGAACAGCGGGGCGCGGACGCAATCGTGGGGCTACGACGCGCTCGGCAACTGGACGGGCGTGACCACCAACGGCAGCACCCAGACTCGAACGGCGAACAAGCAGAACGAGTACACGGCCGTCTCCGGGGCGACCACGCCCACCTACGACGCCAACGGCAACATGACCGGCGACGAGACGGGCAATCAGTTCGTGTTCGACGCCTGGAACCGCCTGAAGGTGGTGAAGAACAGTGGCGGGACGACGCTCAAGACGTACACCTACGACGCGCTGAACCGGCGGGTGGCGGAAACGGCGAGCGGGACGACCGACTTCTACTACTCGGACCAGTGGCAGGTGCTGGAAGAGGCGGTGAGCGGGACGACCACCCAGCGGTACGTCTGGAGTCCGGTGTACGTGGACGCGCTCGTCCTCCGCGACCGGGACACGGACGCGAACGGCACCCTCGACGAACGCCTGTGGGCCATGCAGGACGCCAACTGGAATGTGGTCGGACTGGTCAACGGCAGCGGGACCGTAGTCGAGCGGTACGTGTACGACGCCTTCGGGGCGGTGACATACCTTAACGGATCAGGGTCTGGCATCGGGAGTAGCGCCTACGGCTGGCAGTATCTACACCAGGGTGGGCGACTGGACACGGCAAGTGGTCTTTACAACTTCCGACATCGAGACTATAGCCAGTCGCTCGGACGGTGGGTGGGCATCGATCCAATCGGATTCAAGGGGCATGACGAGAATCTGTATCGATACGTTCACGGTTCGCCAGTCGACTTTTCCGACCCCTTTGGGTTGGATGTCTGCTTTACGCAGATCGAGTTGACATCAGACGGTAGTTCTGTGCGCGGCGGCAAGCCGGGTGTTCATGCGAGTCGTGCCAAACTTGGGCCTTATGTTGACGAGGGCGGTGTAATGTTTGGATTTAAAATTACGATTACAGGTACTGTTTCTGGCGATCACAAAAAGATAACTCAAGCCAAAATTAGCCAGACTGTAGCAAATACATCTAAGTACACACTAAAAGATGGCACCAGGGTGTACGTGCAAAGATTTTCGGATGGGAAGGACGAGCGCGTGAAGTGGCTGTCCGGTCCATTTCTCAGCGCATTCTTTGATGGTCACAATGGAGATTATGACACTTGGGATAATTATCTCAGTACAGATGGCAAACTGCACTCTGAAGTCGGCGGCAGATTTCACAAAGACTACCGCGGCGATTCCGGCACCGTGATCACCAACGAATCGGTCGCATACGATGATTTTCCCGGATTCAGCATGTATACGAGCGGCGGCATGGTAGATAATGGAGCATTGCTGGCAAAAGATTATAAATCGTTTGCTGTCTATTATATTTTCAAAGTTACTGCAACTGATATTGGTGGTAAGGATGACGGCAAGAGCATCAAGGCTCGCTTCGTACTCGCCGTTGGCGGTGTGTCTGATGGGACTGCGTGGAAGGACGACAAAAGTTATATTTCCCCTGCGAGTAAAATATGGAAAGAAAAATCATAATCGCGCTCGGCATGATAATATTCATACTCCTGCCGACGTTGCTTCTGGTGGCAGTCCGATTAAAAGGGGACGTGACACAGCCAGTAAGAGGGAACGTGACACAGTTAGAGACATCTATGCATGCCCGATCATTACTATTGTCACCAGGAATGAGTCCTGCTCGGGTGGAGGCTGTTGTCGGATACCCCCCTGGCTACTACGCTCGTGGGAGAACATCCATCCCTATCCCAGGAGAATTCGATAGATCTGGCTATTACTGGTGGGTATTTGACACATTTGCGATCGGAGTCAAATATAGCGAAAATGAAGTATTGGAAGATAGTCGATTTGAGCCGAGAATACTGGTTGATAATTCAGTTGATTATCAGTCAATTAGACGAGGAGCTATGTGGCGTTGGCGTCACCGCTTCTTTCCAACTGATCCCCAGGGTTTACGTATTCTAAACCGCTGAGAATCGGCTTCTACAGCCAACTACGCACCCGGCGGATCACGTCCTTGACTGATGGTTTACCTTCGGGGGTCTGACCAACCCCACCGGGTTCGCCTCGGAGTACCAGGATCACGTCCTTGACTGATGGTTTACCTTCGGGGGTGGTTTTGCTCCTCGTAGGTTCCTCCCATGTCCGAGCCGATTGCTCTGCCCGAAGCGTCCCCCGTTCCGCTGATCGTTCGCTCGCGTCGTGACCCGGCGGCCACCCGTCGCCGCAGGGCTACCGCACTACGTAGTCCTGTTTCCGCAAGGATTTACGGCATCCGAGGTTGAAAAACAGGCGAAAATGACCCCTCCAAAATCCGGAACCCCTTGTTTCTCAGGCGTTTACATAGTGCGGTAGCCCTGCCCGTCGCCGCTGGGTCGAGCGGATGGGGCGGTTCGCCACCTCGTTCCACACCGTCGCCGAGTTCTGTACCGCCGAAGGCGTCTCGGTCCCCGCCTTCTACCAGTGGAAGCGAACTCTCACCCCCGGTGACACCCCGCTGCCACCGAGCACCGCCCCCCACCTTCGTCCCGCTCCGCGTTGCTCCGGCGAACACCTCCGCCGTTGAACTCGGCCTGCCGACCCGGGCGGTCCTCCGCTTCCCGCCCGGCGCCGACCCGTTCACCTCATAACCGGCTGCGCCCGCGGGCGTCCTCGTAGGTCGCTTCCAGGTCCAAAGTCACAACTCGCCCGGCGTCCAACGCCAGCGCCGGTTCGGGCAACACTCCGCCGACGGTCAGCGTTCGCAATCGCACCTCAATGCTATCCTCTTCCCCCGCCCGCGTCGGGCGGAACGACACCGCCGCAAGCGGGCCGTGCCCCGGCACCATCACGCCGGGGGCGAGCAGCGGGAACAGGTCGTCGAGCGGGCGGCTCAGCCGGCTGGTCACCACGTCCACCAACGGCAGCCCGCACCCGGCCGTCAGGTTGGCCACGCACTCCGCCGCGAACGCCCTCCGCTTCTCCGCCCGGTCCTTGTTCCCCGGACTCACCAGCTCGATCACGTCCGTGGGCCGCGTCAGTCGTCGCCCTCCGTCGTCGCGGCCGGTGGGGTCAGGGGCCGGATGCGGATGCCCACTCGGTCGGCCGTCCGTTTGGCCACCAGCACGAACGGCGGGGCGAGGTCCGGGTTCACGGCGAAGAGGTGCCGGAGGGTGGCGACCGTCGGCTCGGGTCCGATGTCGCCGGGTCGCAGGTCGACGATGCCGACCACCGGGGCACCCTGGGCGATGGCGAGGGTGCCGAAATCGGCGTCGTGGGTCAGCACCACCCGCCCGTCGGCAACCGCCCGCGTCAGGATGAGGGCGTCCGACCCGCCGCTCAACTGGGCGTCCGCCACGTCCACGACGGCCAGCCCCTCCGCCCGGAGGAAGGCGACCACGTCGGCGTGGATGTTCTGGTCGGCCGGGATGGGGAAGTCGCGGAGTTTCATGCCACCCCCGCGGTCAGATACACGTCGTTCTTGAGCGAGCCGGCGGCGAACAGGACGGCCTGCCGCACATCGGCGGGGGTGAGGAACGGGTCCGCCGTCACGATGTCGGCGACCGCCCCGCCGGACGCCACCAGTTCGAGGAGGAACTCGACGCTGATGCGGGTGCCGCGGACGGGTACCCTGAATCTGTTGGCGATCACCCGCAGGATCTCGGCTCTCGAAATCTCCGTTGGGTGACTTCAGCGACCACGGCCCAGATCCGGCGGGTCCAACCCCGCCGCCGCCCAGGTTGTTGGGGCACTTTCATCACACCTCCCGGCGTACTCGCACGCCTCGCGGTTCGTCGGGTCGAACTCGAGTGCGACTTCCCAGTACAGCCCGAAATCGTGGGGTTGGGAGACCACCCTCAGCCTCGCCCCGTCCGGGGGATCGCCGCACACGATCCGGATGGCCGCCACGTACTGCCGACACTCCGCCTTCGCCAGGTTCTCGTAGTCATCACTGCCCACCTGCGCACAACTCTCTTCCGCCGGTGCCGGGCCGAGGTAACACCGCTCCACCGCTAATACTCACCCGGCGTCAGCACTGTCGTCTGCTCACGGCTCGCTTCAGTGATGACCCACAGCTTCTCGCCCGACTCGGTGGTGTAGCTGGACAGCAGCCGCGCCCCGTGCTTCAGGGCCGCCTCATTCGCCTTCTTGTCGTCCTCGCACACGTCCCCCCAGTCGCCGCGAACGTGGCGGTCGAGCAGGAGACGGAGCTGGTGAGAGGTGGCGACTTGCATCGCGCCGATGGTGGCGACGACGGTGCCGGCTGGAACTTGATGTCGGTCATGCGTCCTCGCTGGTGAGTGACCCAGCGGTAGCACGTGCGGAGGGGAGGCGCAAGGTGAAAGGCGGAGAGGGCGGAACTGGCCGATCGATCCAAGCGACTATCAGGCTCATCCGATAGAACGCCCCGACAGTCACTGCCCTATCGGCGTGAACCGTGACTTCAGATAATGCAACCCGCGGTGAGCGGTTGTGGGAGGCGTGGCCAGGATAGGGTCGAGCTCGTCCTCCGTTTCCTCGCTGGCACCGGCCTCGTGCTGATTGTGGCGGTGGCCCGCCCTCGGGACGTGCCGTTCATCTTCCCCCGCGACATGCTGCCGAAGTAGCAAGAGTTGGGGCGTGGACGAACGGGTCGGGTGAGGCGGTCGAGAGAATCTATGCCCACTCCGGCCACAGTTCCTGGTTGAGAACGCGCGAACTCTCACCTAATTTTCACATTCTTGCGGCACCTGAACGTATAGCATGACCTGCCTCGTGGCGATCCATTAGATTCAAACTGCACGTTCGACCGAAACCCCCTCGGAGAACCAGCGATGCTTTCCCGTCACAATCGGCGCGACCTTCGTCACATACTCGTTCTCTGCGTTCTCGCTATCGGGATCACCTCCCCCCTCCAGGCCGCCGACAAGCGCGACGTGCGGATCAACTATGAGGCCCTCATCGACGGGAAGGCGATGACTCACTCCGGACAACCGGTGAGCCGAGAACTGATTCTGATCCGGACGCTGAACGCGCAGGCCCAGAAGGACCCGAAGCTGACGCCGCTCCTGGCCGACCGCCTCGGGCTGGTCGAGCCGTATCTTGAACCGCTTGGGATCCTGTTGGACGACGCCCTCTACCAGGCTGAGCCCAATCGTGCAGTTACTCCTCTGGTCGAAGTAGCCGCCCTGTACCGGGTGGGAGGCCAACAGCCGGCGTGGGTCGATCTGCTCCGGACCAGACATTATCTGGTGCTGAGTGACGGGCGGGGGTACGTGCGGGTGTATGGCAGCACCCGCCGCTCGGAATCCTCCTCAGGCTCTGGTGGTTTGCCAGAGCCGCCGCCTCTGTTGCATTTCGTCGCGGGGGTTGAGACTTTGCACCCCCGCGACGAAACACTCGGACGGCGACTGTGGAAAGGCAAGGGAGGGAAATTGGAGGCTGGCGCGAGGAGATAGGAGGATGCTTCGGCCGGTTCACACTCGGCAAAGAGGATGTCCGCCGGGGCGGACTGCGAGAGCCGTAACACCTGCTTGGTGCTGGTCGAGTCTCTGCACCGTCGCGGCGGAGGGGGTGATGTCGAGGAGGATTGGCCGTTGGCCTGCGACTACCTGGCCGAGATGCAGCTTTCGTGCAGGAAACTCGGTCCGAAGTGCAGTATTCCGTACCGTTTCGTGTGATGTGTGCGAAAGCAATTTCCCTCGATTTCTAGGAATTCAGGCGAATCAGCGGACGGCATGCTGTACGGACGTGCAAGGTGTACGACTACGCCGCCCACCGCTGGTGCGACTTCGACGGCCGCCCGCTCACCCCGCCACTGCTGGAACGCGAAGAGGCGACGACCGCCGGGTAGGGCGGGCGAGACGGGCGCAGCCCGGCGACCCCCGCCGCGCACCCGCTCGCGGGGGGGGTCGCCGACGAAGCGTCGGCTCGCCCGCCCTACTTCGAACGGCCTTCCGCCACAACGAGCCGACTGAAAATGCTCTAACTCGGTGGTGCGGGGGCCGGAGGGTGAGGTCTCCGAGCCTCCACTCCTAGAATAACCCCTCTCGCACCGAGGTTGTCCGCCGATGAGCTTCTCGAAGGTCGATCCGCAGGCCGATTTTCCCGCCCTCGAGCGGGAGGTGCTTCAGTTCTGGGCCGACCGCGGCACCTTCCAGAAGCGGCGGGAGTTGAACATCGGTAAGCCGAAGTGGAGCTTCCTCGACGGGCCGATCACCGCGAACAACCCGATGGGCGTTCACCACGCCTGGGGGCGGACGTACAAGGACGTGTTCAACCGCTTCTTCGCCATGACCGGGCACGAGCTGCGCTACCAAAACGGCTTCGACTGCCAGGGGCTGTGGGTGGAAGTGGAGGTGGAAAAGGAACTCGGCCTGAAGAGCAAGCGCGACATCGAGAACCTGGTGCCCGGCGACCGCGAGGCGAGCGTGGCGAGATTCGTGCAACTCTGCAAGGACCGCGTGGACAAGTTCGCCCGCGTGCAGACCGAGCAGAGCGTGCGCCTCGGCATGTGGATGGACTGGGACCGCACCGACGAAGATTGGGCGAAGCCGGTGGACGAGCGGAAGTCGTACTTCACGATGAGCAACGAGAACAACTACACGATCTGGAGTTTCCTGAAGAAGTGCCACGGCAAGGGGCTGATCTACCGCGGGTACGACGCCATGCCGTGGTGCGGGCGGTGCGGAATTGGCCTCGCCGAGCAAGAAGTGAAGGAAGGCTACAAGCTGATCGAGCACCGGGCGGCGTTCGTGAAGTTCCCGCTGCGTGGCCGACCGAACGAGAGCCTACTGGTCTGGACAACCACCCCATGGACTCTCACCAGCAACGTCGGCGCGGCGGTCAACCCGGAGTTGGTCTACCTGAAGGTGCAACTGAAGGGCGAGACGTACTACGTCTCGAAGGGGGCGTTCAAACTCGACCGCATGGCCGGTGATTCTGGTGAACCGTCGGCGTTAGCCGACGGGTTCGACGAACCCGCGAGCGGTAAGAAGTCCAAGAAAGCATGGCTCGACGGCGTGCCGCACCTGAAGAGCATCGAGCAGATGTTCAAGGAGAAGGCGGGCAAGGACGGCTTCGTCATCGCCGGCGAGGTGAAGGGCGAGGAGCTGCTCGGCTGGGAGTACGACGGCCCGTTCGACGATGTGCCGGCGCAACAGGCGGAGTCGGGTTATCCGGAGGAAGTCGCGCGGGTGGTGCGTGCGCGGAATTGGGCACCGGCCAAACCGGCGATGGCGTGCCACCGCGTGGTGAGCGGCGGGAAGGACGTGACCGACACCGAGGGCACCGGCATCGTTCACACCGCGCCGGGGTGCGGGGCCATCGACTTCACCTGGGGCAAAGAGAACGGCCTGCCGCCGGTCGCCCCGCTGGACGAAGCGGGCAACTTCCTCGACGGCTTCGGCCCGCTTGCCGGCAAGAACGCCGCCGACCCCGCCACCGCCGACGCCGTGTTCGAACTGCTCAAGGCGAAGAACCTCCTCTTCACGACCGAGCGGTATGTCCACCGCTACCCGCACTGCTGGCGGTGCAAGACGGAGCTGCTGTACCGGCTGGTGGACGAGTGGTTCATCGGCATGGGGCCGAAGCCGGCCGTGAAGACCGAACAGGGCCAACCCTTCCAAAGCGGGAATTTGACCGTCGCCCAACTGCACACCACCGAGGAGTGGAACCCCAAAGCATTCCGCACCCAAATCAAGACCGTCGTGGAACAGGTAAAATTCCTGCCCTCCTCCCTGAATGGTCAGGCCCGTGAAATCGACTGGCTGCGGAACATGGGCGACTGGATGATCTCGAAGAAACGCTACTGGGGTCTCGCCCTGCCCATCTGGGTGGACGAGCAGACCGGCGACTTCGAGGTGATCGGCAGCTATGCGGAGTTGAAAGAGCGGGCGGTGGAAGGCTGGCAGGAGTTCGACGGCCACAGCCCGCACCGGCCGTTCGTCGATCAGGTGAAGATCCGCAACCCGAAGACGGGCAACCCGATGGCCCGCGTGCCGGACGTGGGCAACCCGTGGCTCGACGCCGGCATCGTCGGGTTTAGCACGCGGGATGCTGCGAAGTGGTACCCGGCCGACTTCATCACCGAGAGCTTCCCCGGCCAGTTCCGCAACTGGTTCTACGCCCTGCTCGCGCTCAGCACCATGATGAGCGACGGCAAGCCGCCGTTCAAAACGCTCCTCGGCTTCGCCACCGTCAAGGACCAGTTCGGCCACGAGATGCACAAGACGGCCGGCAACTCGATGGAGTTCATCGCCGCGGCCGACGAGGGCGGTGTGATCGCGGACGCGAAGGGGAATCGCGTGCCGTTCACCGCCATCGGCGCGGACGTGATGCGGTGGCTGTACTGCCGACAGAACCCGGCGCTGAACGTGAAGTTCGGCCCGGAGCCGGCGGACGAGGTGCGGTCGAAGTTCATCTTCAAGCTGTGGAACAGCTACAGCTTCTTCTGCAACTGTGCGGCGGGGGATGGGTTCGACCCAGCCACGCACAGGGTGGATGTTTCAGAGCGGCCGGACCTCGACCGCTGGGTGCTGAGTTGCCTGCACGAGCTGACGCAGACGGCGAACGACAGCCTGAAGAAGTACGACGCCATGACCTTCGCCCTCGCCGCCGAGAAGTTCGTGGATGAGGATTTGTCCAACTGGTACGTCCGCCGGGTGAAGTCGCGGCTGAACAGCAAAGTGGCGGACCTGGACGCCGCCGGGCTGACGGACAAGTGGGCCGCGTACCAGACGCTGCACACGGTGCTGACGACGCTCTGCCGGCTGCTCGCCCCGTGCATCCCGTTCGTCACGGAAGTGATGTGGAAGAATTTGGTGGGCGTGGGAAGCAACCCCCCACCCGGTTCGGGTGCTGCGCACCGAACCGACCTCCCCCACAAGGGGGGAGGTGGGGGTGAGCGGTCTTCCCCTCCGGCCACCGACGCGCGACGGTCTACCACCCCCACCTCCCCCCTTGTGGGGGA
>JANNVG010000989.1:0-4117 GCA_031414395.1 Fimbriiglobus sp. | reverse complement strand
CGCCCGGTCTACCGTTCGCCAGGAAATGCCCCCGTGCCGCAACAGATTCACCAGCACACCTTCCCGAACGGCCTGACCCTCCTCGCCGAGCGGATGGACCACGTCCGCTCGGCCAGCATGTACCTGATGATCCCGGCCGGGTACGTGCACGAGCCGGCGGACAAGCTCGGGCTGTGCGGCATCTTCACCGACGTGCTCACCCGCGGGGCCGGCGACCGCGACAGCAAGCAGTTGGCCGCCGCGTTCGACAACCTGGGGGCGGATCACAGCGAGAGCGCCGGCGGGTTCAACGTGGTGTTCTCGGCCGGCACGCTCGCCCGCAACCTGCCCGGCGTGCTGCGGCTGTACGCCGACGTGGTGCTGAAGCCGTGGCTGCCCGACGACGAGATCGACCCGGCCCGCGACATGTCGTTGCAAGAGTTGAAGGGGCTGGACGACTCCCCGCCGGACCTGTGCTTCCTGGAGATGAAGAAGCGGTTCTACCCGGAGCCGTACAGCCGCAGTCACTACGGCACGGCCGAAACGCTCATGGCCGTCACGCCCGACGACGTGCGGGCGTACCACGCCGAGCGGTTCCGCCCGAACGGGGCCATCCTGTCCGTCGCCGGCAACGTCGAGTGGGAGCCGCTGAAGGATCTGGTGGGCGGCGTGTTCGGCGGGTGGACCGGCACGGCGGCGGCCGTCACGCCCGGTGCCGTGCCGCCGCCGACGTACACGCACATCCCGAAGGAGACGAACCAGACGCAGGTGACGCTGGCGTACCCGACCGCCCCGTTCACCCACCCGGACTACTACCTCGCCCGCGCCGCCGTCAACGTGCTGGATGGGGGCATGAGTTCGCGGCTGTTCACCGAGGTGCGGGAGAAGCGGGGGCTGTGCTACGCGGTGAGCGCCAGCCACGACCAGGTGAAGGAGCGGGCGGGGGTGCTGTGCTACGCCGGCACCGAGACGGCACGGGCGCAACAGACGCTCGACGTGATCGTGCAGGTGCTCCGCGGCCTGCGGGACGGCGTGTCGGACGAGGAACTCGACCGCGTGAAGGCGGGGCTGAAGACGAGCCTGATTATGCAACAGGAGTCGACCGGCGCGCGGGCGGGTGCGATGGCCGGCGAGTGGTACCACCTCGGCCGCGTCCGCCCGCTGGACGAAGTGCAGGCGGCCATCGACGGCACCACCCCGGCGAAGCTGATGGACTTCCTCGACCGCTACCCGGCCCGCGGGTTCACCGTGGTGACGCTCGGCGCCGAACCGCTGACCGTGCCCGAATAAAGTGCTCTGCTCGCTCCGCGAGCGGGTTCCAGACAGGCCGCTCGCGGAGCGAGCAGAACACACTATGCCCCTCCTCCTCCAGTACGGTTGCTCCGCCTTCGTCGGGCGGTTCGCCACCGCCGTCCCCGCCGACCGCGGGGCGTGCGTGGTCGTGCAATCGGCCCGCGGGGTGGAGCTGGCCAGCGTCCTCGGCGCGCTCGAAGACCGCTTCACCACACAACTCGACGAAGACGGCCGCGTGCTGCGAATCGCCACCGCCGCCGACCTCGCCGACTCGTCCACCGCCGCCGACCTCGCCGATGCCATCCTCGCGGCTGCCACATCTGATACGGTCACGTTCCTCGATTGCGAAGTCACACTGGATCGCCGCGGGGCGGTGCTGCACGCCGTGCCGTGGGGCGAGTGCGACCTCGACCCGCTGCTGGCCGAACTGAGCGAGCGATTCGGCCTGTCGGTGCGGTTGCTGGACGTGACCCGGATGGGCGTGACCGCCGACCCGCCGGAGCCGAAGACGACGTGCGACAAGCCCGACTGCGGCACCGGCGGCGGGTGCGGCACCGGCGGCGGGTGCAGTCGCAAGCAGGTGAAAAGTGCGGACGACCTGACGGCGTACTTCGCCGACCTGCGGGAGAAGATGGAAGCGGCCGGACGGATGCCGCTGAACTAGATCAGGCGGCGAAACCTCGGGAGCGACACACGCCCGATCACCTGTGACGCGCACCACTTGTCCGCGAAACTGGCTGGCCCCGCGCTCGCGCGTCGGGCGAACAAGTTGCCGGCCCTGTGTCACCCCAGCACGTCGTTCAGCAGCGGCGGCTGTTTGCCGAACTTGGCGGCGAACTCGTCGCGGGTGGGCACCAGCCGCACCTTCACCTTGCTCTCGTGGTGCAGCGCGATGTCGGCGAACTTGTGATCCAGGAACGGGTTCTTGAACCGCTCGACCGTCTGCTCGGCGAACCGCAACGGCTCATCCACCCGCCCTTCCAGCGTCGGCACGATCTCTTCGTTCAGCAGCCGCCACAGCCACGCCCCCAATTCCGGATTGTTCACCGCGTCCCGCACGATGGCGAACCCCCGCGGCTTCGCCTTGATGAGCAGCGCCGTGTGCGCCGCATTCAGGATGCGGACTTTGCGAAGGAAGTACGGCGTCACGTCGGCGGTGCGGGTGATGGCCGGGTGTGTGAGCGTGAACGCCGACTTCGGGTGATCTTCGAGCGCCCAGAAGGCGAACGGTTCGGCCACGATCACCATCGGGTCGGTGGCGAGCAGCGGGTGATCGGCCGGCGTGCCGGTGACGATGCGGTCCACCAGCGTGTGCAAGAACGGCGTGCGGACGAGCCAGCCGAGGAAGGCGTCCGGGTGCCCCCAGTCGTCGGCCATTTTCAGCAGCAGCGCTTTCAGGATGCCGGCGTTGCCCTCGATCAGTTCACACGGCACGACCGTCGGCGGCGGCTGGTTCGCCTCCCACCGGGCGTGCAGCACGGCCAGCAGCTTGGCGGGGAAACTGTGCGGCACGGCGGCGGCCGGCGAGTCGGTGTCGTCCAGTTTGAAGCCCGCTTCGGTCGTGTTCGACAGGATCGTCGTCAACTGCGGGCTGCGGGCGAGGGCGAGCACGTCGTCCCACTGCGTGCCGGCGTGCAGTGCCCGGCTGACGCTCGCGCACGCCTCCACGCGGTCGATCACCTCGCCCTTCTCGAACCCGCGGACGACGACGTGATACTTCCCCTGCTGGGCGTTCAGCCCGCCCGCCCGCCCCTCGCCCGTGCTCTGCACGATGACCACCCGCCCGACGGCTTGCCCCTGCGTGTTGCCGTGGTGAATGAACAGGTCGGCGAACGCCCGCAGGAACCGGCCGGAGCCGAACTGCAGGACCGTTTCGGGGAGCGCGGACATGGGGTAACATCTGGGGGAGTGAAGGGGGTGTTGTATCTGGCGAACCCAGGCAGTCATTCCGAGGGTGAGTTCAACAGGACGGGACACGGATGAAGACGATCAAAGCCAGGATGAAGAGGATCAGAACGGAGGGTGATTGATCCGTGTCATCCGTGCTTCATCCTCTTCATCCGTGTCCCGTCCGGTTGGATCGTGAGACCAGCCACCCCGTCAGGTCCGCCGGGGGTTCGATGTCCAGCAGTTAACTCCCGCCCGCGTCACACGGTTCGCACTCTGCCCCCACCGGATGCCCGCCATGTGGACCTTCTGCCGGCCGACCGACCGCCGCCTGCTGGCCACCCGCCTGCGGCAAGCGAACCAGCCGCTCAGCTACCCGTACCGCGGGTGTACGCGGTCGGACGTGCCCCCGCCGGGGTACGTGTGCGATCAGTACCGCGTGGCGGTGGGCGTGGGGCCGGAGGCGTTCGCGGCGGGGGTGGCGGCCCTGCGGCGGTGGGCGCAGTTCCCGCCCGGCTGGGTGATCGTGGACCCGCCCGACGCCGCCATCCGCGAGGGCACGGTGGTGAGCGTGGCCGCCCACGTGTACGGCGCGTGGTGGGTGAACGCTTGCCGGGTGGTGGAAGTGATCGACGAGCCGACGCGGTTCGGGTTCGCCTACGGCACGCTGCTCGGGCATGTGGAGCAGGGCGAAGAGCGGTTCCTGATCGAGCAGGACGCCGACGGCGTGGTGTGGTACGGCATCCGCGCGCACTCACGCCCGCGGTACTGGCTGACGAAGCTGATGTACCCGCTCACCCGGATGGCGCAGAAGCGGTTCGGCCGCGACTCGATGACCACGATGAAGGCGGCGGTGGCGGCGGACGTGTCGAGGCTGACCATGGTGGCGTGAGGCGAGGTCAGCTTTCTGGTAGGGCGGGTCGAGCGGCCGGCGATCGCGGCGGGGCGGAGGAACACC
>JANNVG010000988.1:0-3139 GCA_031414395.1 Fimbriiglobus sp. | reverse complement strand
CCGTCCGGAGCCCTCGGACGGCCGGGGTAAACCCGGCCGCTCCTTGTGGAAGGCACCCGATCACTCCGTTCCCGGTTCCACCAGACAGTTCGGTATCATACCCCCGCTTCCCTACTCCCCCACCTCAGTTCGGAGGCACGTCGTGCGAGCGGTCCTCCAGCGGGTGTCGGCGGCGCGGGTCGTGGTGGACGGGCAGACTGTCGGGGAGATCGGCCGCGGGTGGCTTGTGCTGGTCGGGGTGGCGCCGACGGACACGCCGGCCGCGGCCGTCTGGCTGGCCGACAAAGTCGCCCACCTCCGCTGCTTCCCCGATGCCGACGGCAAGATGAACCTGAGCGTGCAAGACGTGAGCGGCGGCGTGCTGGCGGTGAGCAACTTCACCCTGTACGCGGATGCCGCGAAGGGGCGCCGGCCGAGCTTCACTGCCGCCGCCCGCCCCGAGCAAGCCGAGCCGTTGTACACCGCGTTCGTGAACGGCTTGAAGGCCCTCGGCGTGCCCGTCGCCTGCGGCATCTTCGGCGCCGACATGAAAGTGGAACTGACCAACGACGGCCCCGTCACCCTCATCCTGGATTCGCCGGGGGTCTGTGACCCCGGCGCCAGCCGAACATCACCGCAATCCGGTATCAGCCCGCCGCCGCAGTGAACACGGCCTCCAACTTCCGTGACGCCTACCCCTGGCGCACCCCGACCGCGGATTGCCGTCGTCAAGTGGCCGCCGGCGGGGTACAATACCAACCACTCTCGCCGGTTTGGAATCGTCCCGCCGGCGGGTTTTGTCATCCCCTCCCACTCCCGGAGCGCGCAATGCAGAAGACCAAGGAAGAGGCGATTGAAGTCGAAGGCCGCGTGATGACCGCCCTGCCGAACACCACCTTCCGCGTGCAACTGGACATCGGCGGGGAGGTGCTGGCGCACATCGGCGGCAAGATGCGGAAGCACTACATCAAGATCATCCCCGGCGACCGCGTGAAAGTGGAGATCTCGCCGTACGACCTGACCCGCGGGCGGATCACCTTCCGCGTTCGCGGCTGAGGCCACGCCGTCGGGTGTCGGGGCCGTCGCATTCACGACGCCCCGACCCGGTTCACTTCCCCGCCGCCTCACGTCACCTTTCAGTGACCCTCTGTTGTAGCCGGGGTCTGTGACCCCGGTCGGCCCGGCCTCACAGAGGCCGGCTACAGGAAGAGCTGCGTCAACCCGCCTCACGCCACCTTCTTCACCGCCCGCAGGGTGATCGGGTCCATGCCGCCGCCCTCCGTCAGTTGCGCGTAGAACGACCACGTGTTCTTCTTCGCGTTGCGGACGCCGAACGTCATCGCCGCCAACTTCTTGCTCTCGCCCCCCTTCCGCCGGTACTGCGCCGGCTCGAACAGCTTGGCCCCGCCGCCCAAATCCGCCAGCGCCTCGTCGTGCTGCGCCTGCTCCATCGCCGCCGTGTCCGTCCCCGACACCTGGTACTGCTGCTCGTTCACGTGGCACACGCGGAGGGCACCCTCCTTCGTGACCGACCCGATGCCGAACGTGCACCCGTCCATCTTGTCGGTGAACAGGGCGTTCCCCTCCTTCCAGATGGTCGTCGATTTGAGCGCGTCGTTCTGGTACGGGCACCAGTACCCGCTGAACGCGCCGTCCTTATACCCCGACCCGTCCACCACCGCGAACACCGGAATGGACTTGCCCAGGAACGTCTTCCCCTCGTAGTCGCTGGTGCGGACCATGGCGAAGCTGACCAGTCCGCCCGCCGTCCGCCCGGCCCCGTTCGTGTACGCCGTCATGACCACACAGTTGGTGACGAAGTGCAGCGGGTTGTCGAAGAACGCCTTGCGGACCCGCTTGGCGTGGGCGATCTGATCTTTCGTCGGCACGGGGGAACCTCCGATGGTGGGGGCGGACAATACCCCTCCCTTACGCCCCCCGCTGGGTGAATCTTTCTCCGCCGGCTCAGGGTGAACCGCGGGCGTCAGCCCGTGGGTGCTTGACCCAGGCGGCTCACGCCGCCGGTTCACCCGGCCGAGCGAGGAACCACGCGCCTCACAGGCGGTCGAGCGGGCTGACCACCCCGGCCGGGCCGCGGTTCAAGACGTGCGTGTAGATCATCGTGGTGGACACCTCCTTGTGCCCGAGCAGCGACTGCACCGTGCGGATGTCCGCCCCGTCTTCCAGCAGGTGCGTGGCGAAGCTGTGTCGGAAGGTGTGCGGCGTGGCCGGCTTCACCACCCCCGCCAGCCGCGTCGCCGCCTTCACCGCCCGCTGGATGCCCGTCTCATACAAATGGTGCCGCCGCCGCACCCCGCTCTGCGGATCGACGCTCAACTGCTCCGACGGGAACACCCACTGCCAGCCCCACTCCCCGCCCGCCGTCGGGTACTTCTCGGCGATGGCGAACGGCAACTCGACGCCCGGCAACCCGCCCTCGCGGTCCCGCTGCCACAGCAGCCGGACGCGCTCCAGGTGCGGACGCAGCGCCTCGACCGCACGGGTCGGCAGCAGCGCCGTGCGGTCCTTACCTCCTTTCCCGTCGCGGATGAGCAGGTGCCGCTGACCGAAGTCCACGTCCTTCACCCGCAGCCGCAGCGCCTCCATCACCCGCAGGCCCGACCCGTACATCAGGTCGCCGAGCAGCCTGTTCACGCCGGTCAGGGCCGACAGGATGCCGCGCACCTCTTCGCGGGTCAGCACCGTCGGCAACCGCTCCGGCCGCTTCGCCCGCTCCACCTGCCCGAATGTCCCCAGCGGACTTTCCAGCACGTGGGCGTACAGGAACACCAGCGCGTTGAGCGCCTGGTTTTGCGTGCTGGCCGACACCCGCCGCGTGACGGCCAGGTCGGTCAGGAAGGCGCGAATCTCGACCTCGCCCATGTCCTTCGGATGCCGCTTGTTGTGGAACAGGATGAACCGCCGGCACCAGCCGACGTAAGCCTGCTCCGTGGCATAGGATAAGTGCCGGCGGCGGATGCAGTCGCGGAGCCGGTCGAGCAGCTTCGGCGGCGGAGCCGGAGTATTAGAACTCGGCGGCATGTTGGGACCCTTGGACGCAGCGGGATGACCGCATAGTTCCATAATGCTATCGCGCGGGATCGCCTGGAGAAAGTGGAAGTTTTCGCTTGACCGACCGAACTCGCCGGCTACCATGCCG
>JANNVG010000987.1:0-6640 GCA_031414395.1 Fimbriiglobus sp. | reverse complement strand
CGCTGCCAGTTCTTCAGCGGCGCGTGCTCGATCAGGAACAGCAGGATGTCCTTCTCCGGGTGGTCGGGGAAGCTCGGCGAGTCGGGCTGCGACTTGACCGCGGCGGCGTCGTCCTTCCCCTTCGGATTGATGAACGAGTCCAGGTACGGCTTGCTCTTGAACTTGGCCGGCTTCTCCTCCTCCCCGTCCTCGTCGGTGGCCGGCTTGATCTCGTACTTGTTCGGGTCGTCGCGGCGCTTGATGGCCACGCTGTGGATGTCGATCAGGTCGTCGATGCTCTGGCAGCGGTCCATGAACGCTTCCACTTCGTCCTCGCCGAACCGCTCGGCGTACCGCCGGATGCGCGCCCCGTGGTTGGCGATCTCGTCCATCATCTTGCGGCTGGTGTGCGCGAAGAAGGCGTTGTGCTTAAAAAAATCACAGTTGTGGACGGCGAACCCGGCGGCGAGCGTGTAGCTCTCGTCCTCTTCGACGGAGAAGTTGTAGACGTGGTCCGAGTAAGGTTCGGTTTCGACCGCCCGAACCGGCTGGTAGAGGTAGTCGGCGTCCGACCAAGACCGTTCGTATTCGCGGTCGCCGGCGATCACGTCCTCGCCCAACAACAGGTGACTGAGCGAGTGGGCCGACTCGCCCGACCAGATCAGGTCGAAACTCGGCCGGCGGTTCGGGCGGTGCCGGGCATAGATGGAGGTCTTCAGCCCGAACCGCAAACAGGCATGGCGAAGTTGGTACGCCAGCGGTTCCGAGATGGTGGCGTACGACAGCGTGCCGGATTCCCGACCGCCGGCCCGCGTGTAGGTGCCGTCGCCATTGAACAGCCCGCTCAGGCACGACAGCAGCAGTCGTTCGTCATCCTGCTCGTACAGGAAGTCGGGGATTCGCTTCGTGTCGGCGTGAGTGCCGACCACCTCCCGCAGCCAGCGGGCGACCTCCAGGTTGTTGAACCGCACGGTGGTGGCGAGGGCCGTGCGGGAGTCATCACGCCCGACGTTTGCCCCGAACAAGGTGCGGGCCAACTGACCGATCTCATCCTGGAATGCGGTTTCGTTCCGGTGCAAGCCGAAGCCGATCAGCCCACGGGCCTGGGCGTTCCCTTCGGCGATGAAGTAGCCGAGGAACTTCGCCAACTGCTCGTTGACCGGCAGGACGTGCCGACCGACCAGCCGGCGGCGGTGCAACACCTTGTCGAACGGGATTTCGACCGCGGGTGCGGCCAGTTCACTTCGCGGTTTCCGGCGGGGGAACCCCACCCAGTCCCCGACTTTCACTTCGGCGGCCGGCACCCACTCCGGGCGGTATGCCGAGTACGGGCGGGGGGCGGAACACTTGTGCTGCGTCTGGCAGGTGGGACGACAGGACACCGATTCCCGGCCTGCCAGCACACACTTCGCCCCGCGGACGACGAGAACCGGGTGTTCCCCGGTGATGCGAACAGTTTGGTTGCTCCCACCAACTGCGAACTTGTAGATCGGCCCGGTGTGCTTCCGGCGGACAGCGGCGGTCACTGGCCGATAGCGGCCTTTGTGAGTCAGAACCAGTTCGCCTTCACGGATGTCCGCGATCGGCTTCACCCCCTCAGCCGTCTCCACCTTCGTTTCCGGGGCCAGGCAGTGCCCGTACACGTGGGCCATCACCAACTTCTGGTCGACGACGTGGTTGCACCGCATCAGGTAGGCGTAGCACGGGTCGTTGTTGATGACCATCTCGTAGATCTTGCTCAGCCCGTACTCGTACCCCCGCTTCAGCTCCTCGTACTGCATCCCGAAGGACCAGTGCGGGTAGCGGGTGGGGAACCCGCCGTAGGCGGCGATCTCGTTCAGGTCGTCCGCGTCCACCACCTCGAAGATGGTCTCGAAGAAGTCGAGGCCGTACCCGCGGGCGTACCCCTCGATCTCGTCTTTGAGCACCCGCAGGTGCGGCGGCAGGTTGGTGTTGAAGAAGCTGTTGTTGAGCGTCATGCCCGACACCCGGTGCGGCGGAGAAGGAGCCGCTGGAATTGTACCCGAACGGGGGCGGGCCGGTCACGCTCAACGGCCGACGGTCACGAAGGTCATGTTCTGGAGGTACTCCCGCTCGCCGGGGAAGATGAGGGCGTTCGGCCCTTGCAGGGCGTGGAAGGCGACGACCCCCGACGCCTTCACCTCGGACGGCAGGGCGGTGTACCCGGCGGTCAGGCGGAAGAACTCGAACGCCGCCTCCGGCTCGGACGCGCCGAACAGGGACGTGAGGAAGGTGGTCTTGCCGGTCGGCACCACGGTGAACTGCACCACCAGCGGGTCGGTGATGCCGAAGGCGCGGGCCGGGTGCGGGTAGGTGTAGACGTGGTCGCCGTTCACCCCGTGCTTGAACCGCTTCACCTTCTCCAGGAAGTCGGCCTTGAACTGCGGCTGCACGGTCAGGATGCCCTGTCGCGGGCCGGCGATGGCGGCCGTGCGGAGCTTGGGGGCGGACACCCGTTTGACGCCGAACAGCCGGCCGAGGTAGCCCATGAACTCGGTGCTCTGGCCGATGCGACAGGCGCGGATCGCCAATTGGTTCAGTCTCAGCTCGCGGATGCGGGCGAGGGCGTCCATCAGTTGCTCGCCCACCACCTTGTTCACCTTCAGGTAGCCGGGGGACTTGTCCACGAAGTCCTTCTTGTGGAACGGGTCCACGTGCGGCAGGTAAGTCTGCACGAGGAACGGGTCGACGGCAGGCGAGTCGCGGGCCATCACGTCCAGGTGGTACGACAGCTTGGCCGCCTCGGTCATGTCGAAGTCGTTCTTCGGCGCGCCCCCGTAGATGGGGAAGACGAAGTTGGTCGGCTCGGCGTGCGCGTAGATGAGCACGTTGGTGCCCTTCTTCACCAGCGCCGCCATGAGCGGGGCCAGGACGGTCAGGGCCATGCCGTTGACGGGGATCACGTTGCTGACGGACAGGTCGGTGTCGTGCGGGTGCATCCGCACCATCTTGGCGAGCTTGAAGTACGTCTCGAACCCGGCGAACCCGTGCTTGCCGGTGTCCACGAACACGGTCACTTCGTTGCTCACGGCGAACACTCCGGTGTGGGGACGGGGAGGCCGGATCCGACGCGCGGCCGCAGTGTACCACGGGCGGGCGGGCGGGCGCTCAAAGTTCAGATGCGAATTGCGATCGGCGGGCGGACACGCCGGGGCGTCACTTGGCCGGCGGCGCCTGCCACTTGCCGTTGTACTCCACTTGCAGTTCCTTCAAGAACTGCTCCCACGCGGCCGGCGTGCGGGTGGGCGGGAACGGCTCCGGCCGCACCGGCCGGCCGGCGTCGGCCGCGTACACCAGCCGCAGCCCGCCGGTCGGCAGCACCTCGGCGATCCGCACCGGCTGCCACAGGTGGTAGGTGTCGGCGTCCACCGTCACCCGCCCGCTCGGGCCGTCGAAGCTCATCCCGCCGACGGCCGCCCGCACCGTCGCCGGGTCGGTGCCGCCGGCCGCGGTCGCCGCCTTCGCCCACAAGTGCACGCCGACGTAGGCGGCCACCATCATGTCGGTCGTCGGCCGCTCCACCCCGAACCGCTTGCGGAACTGGTCGCGGAAGGCGTTCGGCTGGTCGGGCAGGTCGAAGTGGGTGCCGGCCAGCAGGTCGCCGGTCACGTCCGCCGGCGGCAGCGCGCTCAACTCGTTCGCCGTGATGCTGACGGACAGGACGGGCGTGTGCGGCAGGCCGAGCAGGTCTTCCTTCGCCCGCAGGTCGCGGTAGAAGGCGAAGGTGGAGCTGCCGTTGATGGTGTTCAGGATGGCGTCCGGGCGGGTCTCGGCGATGGCGGTGACGGCCTTCGCCCAACTCTCGTCGCCCAGCGGCCGGTACTCCTCGCCCGCCACCTCCGCCCGCCCGCTGTGGTGGGCCGCGATGTGGTCGCGGATGATGGCGTTCGCCGTCCGCGGGAACACGTAGTCCGACCCGACCAGGTAAATGCGCTTCGCCTTGCGCCCGTTCACCAGGAAGTCCACCGCCGGCAGCAACTGCAGGTTCGGCGCGTGCCCCAGGTACACCACCGCCGGCGACCGCTCCAGCCCTTCATATTGCACCGGGTAAAACAGCAGCCCGCCGTGCCGCTCGACCACCGGCCGCACCGCCTTGCGGGACGAACTCGTCCAGCAGCCGAACAGCACGGCCACCTTCTCGCGGGTGAGCAGCCGCTCGGCCTCGGCCGCGAACACGTCCGCGTCCGACTGGCCGTCGGCCACCACCGCCACCACCTTCCGCCCGTTCACCCCGCCGGCCGCGTTCACCTCGTCGATGGCCAGCAGGGTGGCGTCGATGACCGGGTCTTCGCTCAACTTCATGGTGCCCGACTGCGAGTGCAACACCCCCACCCGGATGGGCGAGGTGTCGGCCGCCGGGGCGGGCGGGGTCGGTATCGTGGCGACGGCCGGCCAGCGGGAGAACACCACGGCGACGACGGCCGTCACCACGCACACCCCGACGGCGACCACCGGCAGCCAGCGGTCCCACCGGCGGCGACGGCGACGGGGCGCGGGCGGGGCGGCGGGGCCGGGCGGGTCGATGAAGGCCGGCATCGGGGTGGTGGGCGGCAGCCGCGACGAGCGGGTGGAGTCGGCCGGGATCGGCCGGCGGATCGACTTGGACGAGCGGGCGACCGGCGCGCGAGAGCCGGGCAGGGCGATGACGCCCGACGCCCCGCGGGGGCGGAACTCCACCCCCCGCTCGCGGAGCAGATCGGCCAATTCTTCGGCCACCGCGGCGGCCGACTCCGGGCGGTCGTCCGGGTGCTTGGCCAGCAGGCGGTCGATGACCGCGGACACCTCCGGCGGCACGTCCGGGTTGATGTGCGTCACCGGCGTGTGCGGCTTGACGGCCGACGCCACCAGCGCGGCGGTCACACTCGACCCGGTGAACGGCATCTGCCCGGTGAGCAGGGTGTACAGGGTCACGCCGAGGGAGAACAGGTCCGTGCGGTGGTCCAGGTCGTCGCCCTGGGCCTGCTCCGGCGACATGTAGTGCGGGGTGCCGACGACCGCCCCGCGGAGGGTCAGGTGCGCGTTCGTCTGCGTCTGGCGGGCCAGGCCGAAGTCGAGCAGCCGCACCCGCCGGATGCCCCCGCCGGCGTCCGGCTCCACCCACAGGTTGGCCGGCTTGATGTCGCGGTGGATGAGGCCGACGGCGTGCGCGTCGGCCAGCCCGAGGGCCGTCTGCCGGGCCACCTCCAGGGCGTCGTCGACGGGCATCACCCCTTCCCGCGCCAGCCGCTGTTGCACCGTCTCGCCCGGCAGCAGGGGCATCTCGATGAACGGCAGCCCGCCGTGCTCGCCGACCGCGTAGATGGGCACGGTGTAATCGGACGTGACGGCCGCCGCCGCCTTCGCCTCCCGAACGAACCGCCGCCGGTGGTCGTCGTCGGCCGCCAGATCCGGGCGGAGGACCTTCAGCACCACCGCGCGGTCGAGTTCCTCGTCGAACGCCTCGAACACGAACCCGGCCGCCCCCGCCCCCAGTAACCGCACCACCGGGTACGGGCCGAACTGCCCCATCAGGCCCGCCGCCGTCGGCCGGTCGATGAACGGGAACGACGCCGCCAGCGACACGCCCGGATCGATGCCGGTGACGGCGGTCAGGCGGGTCATCTCGGCGTTCGCCGTCGGGAAGTTGGGGGGGCGGGTCATTCCGTCGCTCGGGCGGATTCTGTCACACGCGAAACGTAGAACACGGCGCGAGGCGGGTGAGCCGAGTGAAGTCGAGAATTTACGATCTGGCGAAGATCAATGCTATCGCACGAAGTGCCGTCGCCCGTCGTCGCGGGCCAGGGTGAACACCCCCCACAGGCCGGCCACCAGCCCCGGCACGCAGCAGAACAGGCCCAGGTTAAAAATGGCCGCCACCGACCCGAGCATAGCCAGCCAGTACCACCGGCCGAGCAGGGTGGCCACCCCGCCGCCGATCATCACCGCACTCAGCAGCACGAACACGGCGTGGAACGGCCCCACCCACGGGGCCGCGTTCTCCGCCCGCACGCGGTCGATCTCCTCTTGTTGCGCCGCCCCCGCCGCCGTGCCCAATACGGCCGCGAACGCCTCCCGCGGGTCGTCCGCCTTACCCTTCGCTTGCTGCGAGGGGGTGCCGGACTCGTCCGCGTTCCGCAGGTAGTCGAGGAACAACCGCGAGAGGCGGACATCCCCGCCCGGCTCGAACAGGGCGGTGCCGGCGACGTACCCGTTGGAGAACAGGCCGGCCGCGCCGAGCACGAGCAGGGCGAACCCCGGCACCAGGAACATCTTCGGCACGCGGCCGGTCTTCACCTCCGTGGTCGCGGCGGGGGTGCCGTCCGGGCCGAGTGTGACGGCGATGCCGGCGGCGCAGTGCGGGCAACGGAGCGGTTGACCGAGAACCGCAGCGGGCAGGTTGAGCGGCCTGGCGCACAGCGGGTTCGGGCAGGTGATGACGGTAGAAGACATCCCAATGGGGTACGGATTCGCGGGCGAAGGGTGAAGGGGAGGGGATCGCACCACCAGTTACTGACAGTCGGGTGGGCAATCCCAGAGACTGTTAGCCCGACGCGCAAGCGAGGGGCCAGTGACCTGCTCGAAATGGCCGTCGGCTCACAGGCAGGGCTGTGCAGCGGTGCAGATGGGGTGGTGTGGGTAGGGTGGGTCCGAGCGAGCGGAG
>JANNVG010000986.1:0-3154 GCA_031414395.1 Fimbriiglobus sp. | reverse complement strand
GAGCGGGGTGTAAGGGAACTGGTGTCATTGGGGCTCCTCAAAGTCATCATCCCCGAGATGACCGGCGTCAACTCTCCGCCGTACCGGGTGTTCCCACCGGATGCCTCGTTCGAACTCGGCTTCGCACGGATGCTTTGGGGGGTGAAAGCGGCGACCGTCACCACGATTTGTCGGCGGTTGCGGTTGTCGAACCCAGAAATCGAACGTGTCGTGTGGCTTTGTAAGAATCGCGGAATGCTGGCCGTCGCTCCCAAAATGCGGAAGAGTCAGTTGTTCCCTCTGCTCGCCCATCCGGGGATTCACGAACTGGTGTTGTTGCACGAGTCCGACGACTGCGACCTTGGATTCCAGATGCTTCACGACTATGAGGGCCGCCAACCGGGTCAGATTGACGAAGTTCGGCAACTGCTGCGTGATCACTCACCCGAACACTTCAACCCCCCTCCCCTACTCACCGGCGACGACCTGAAGGACATGGGTTTGAAGCCCGGCCCGCAGTTCAAAAAACTACTCGACGAAGTTCGGACCCTCCAACTAGACGGACAGTTGAAGAATCGGCGAGAGGCGGAAGAATTAATCCGCGAGCGGATTGGAGCGTCTCAATAAGAATCCGTCGGAATCGCTGATCTCGTCTGCCGTTACGTCATTCGACCTGCTCAATTGAGACGGCGTCTCATCTAATTCGCACTAGGATAGTGCGATTCGCCGGCTACAACTGAGTGTGAAGACTCGTAGGGCGGGCGAGACGGGCGCAGCCCGGCGACCCCAGCCGCGTGTGGTTCGGCGGGGGTCGGCTGCTGGCGCAGCCTCGCCCGCCCTACCAGAGCTTTCACGGCCCACCCTCGCAGTGGGAACTGCCCATGACGTTGCTCAGCCGGAAAGCGGACTACGCCCTGCTCATCTTGCAGTACCTGCACGTGAACGGGTCGGGCAACGCCCGCGAGGTCCACGAGAAGTTCCGCCTGAGCAAGGCGTTCGTGGCGAACATCCTCAAAGAACTGGTGAAGACGGGGTTCGTGACCAGCACCCGCGGGGTGAAGGGCGGGTACGTGCTGGCGCGGGCGAGTGCGACTGTCACGCTCGCCGAGTTGATCGAGACGCTGGAAGACGGTTTTAAACTGACGGTATGTAACGAACACGGCGAGGCGGGCAACTGCGACGTGGCCTCCATCTGCCCGGTGAAGGCGCCGATGATCGTCATCCACCGCCGCATCATGGACATGCTCCGCGGGGTGACGCTGGCCGACGTGTTCTCCCCGCCGCCGGCCTCGCCCCCGGTGCCGGTGCTGGCCACCCTCGGTATCCGAATGCCGCCCGAACCGATGAAGAATCCGAACGCCTGAACCGAACTTGTAGCCGGCCTTTGTGAGGCCGGTCGAACCCCGGCCTCGCAGAGGCCGGCTACAACCGACCACCCGGAATCGCACGCGATGAAACTGCCGATTTACATGGACAATAACAGCACCACCCGCACCGACCCGCGGGTGGTGGAGGCCATGCTGCCGTTCTTCACCGAGGAGTACGGGAACGCGGCCAGCCGCAGCCACCCGTTCGGCTGGCACGCCGAGAAGGCCGTGGACGACGCCCGCGACCAGATCGCCAAGCTGATCGGCGCGACGGGCAAGGAGATCATCTTCACCAGCGGGGCGACCGAGAGCACCAACCTGGCGCTCAAGGGCGTGGCCGCGATGTATAAGAAGAAGGGCAACCACTTCATCACACAGGTGACGGAGCACAAGGCGACGCTCGACACGTGCAAGCGGCTGGAACGCGACGGGTGCAGCGTGACGTACCTGCCCACCGACACCTTCGGCCGCGTGACCGGCGAACAGGTGCGGAACGCCCTGACCGACAAGACCATTTGCGTCAGTATCATGGCGGCGAACAACGAGATCGGCACCGCCCAGCCGCTCGCCGACATCGGCAAGGTGTGCAAGGAGAAGGGCGTGCTGTTCCACACGGACGCGGTGCAGGTGGTGGGCAAGATGCCGCTCGACGTGCAGGCGATGGGCATCGACCTGCTCTCGCTCACCGCCCACAAGATGTACGGGCCGAAGGGCGTGGGCGGGCTGTACGTGCGGAAGAAAGACCCCCGCGTGCGGCTCGAACCGATGATCGACGGCGGCGGGCACGAGCGGGGGATGCGGTCGGGCACGCTGCCGGTGCCGCTCATCGTCGGCTTCGGCAAAGCCGCCGAACTCGCCCGCACCGAAATGCCCACCGAGGTCGCCCGCACGTTCGCCCTCCGCGAGCGGCTCCGCACCCGCATCCAGGACCGCCTGCCGGAGTCGTACCTGAACGGCCACCCGACCGAGCGGCTGCCCGGCAACCTGAACCTCAGCTTCGCCTACGTGGAGGGCGAAGGGCTGATGATGGGCATCAAGGACGTGGCCGTCAGCAGCGGGTCGGCCTGCACCAGTGCCAGCCTGGAGCCGAGCTACGTGCTGCGGGCGCTGGGTGTGGGCGACGAACTGGCCCACAGCAGCATCAGGTTCGGCATCGGTCGGTTCACCACTCAGGAGGAGGTGGACTACGTCGCGGATCTCGTCGTGCGGGAGGTGTCCCGGTTGCGGGAGATGTCGCCCCTGTTCGAGATGGCCCAGGCGGGCATCGACCTGAAGAGCATCCAGTGGGCGGGGCACTAGCAGTGGCCGGTGGTCAGTAGCCAGTGATCAGAAAATACACAACCCAGACACCCGATACCGGAGCAAGCCATGCCTTACAGCGACCAGATTCTCGAGCACTACAACAACCCGCGGAACGTGGGCACACTGAACGTGGCCGACGAGAACGTCGGCACCGGCCTCGTGGGTGCCCCGGAGTGCGGCGACGTGATGCGCCTGCAAATCAAAGTCAACCCGCTCACCGGCGTCATCGAAGATGCCAAGTTCAAGACGTTCGGCTGCGGCTCCGCCATCGCCAGCAGTTCCCTCGCCACCGAGTGGCTCAAAGGCATGACCATCGACGAGGCGATGGGCCTCAAAAACACGTCGATCGTCGAGGAACTCGCGCTGCCGCCGGTGAAGGTCCACTGCTCGGTGCTGGCCGAGGATGCGATCAAGGCGGCCATCAAGAACTACCAGGAGAAGCAGCCCGCCGGGGCCGAATCCCGCGAGCCGGCTACCGCGAGCGTCTGATCCGGTGTAAGATTCCA
>JANNVG010000985.1:0-4313 GCA_031414395.1 Fimbriiglobus sp. | reverse complement strand
CGCCGCGACCCCTGGGAGCGGAAGTCGCCACCCGCTCCCAGGGGTCGCGGCGAAGAACAGAATGCTGGGCGTGTTGAACACCCCCTCTCCATTCATGGAGAGGGGGGCGGGGGGTGAGGTCTCTTCCCGCTATTTCCGCCGGACGGCCCACACGCCCAGGCCGAGCAGGACGACGACCAGCAGCGTGCCGGCGAGCGGGAGGGTGAGCAGCGAGTGCTCGCTCACCCCCTTCTTCGGGGCGTACTCGGCGTACTCCTTGGGGGTGATGTCCGGGGCCGGGGGCCGCTCGCGGAGCCACCCGACCGACGCCTTGAACACGGCCGTCTGCCCGCCGTCGGCCGCCGCCCCGTCGTCCGACAGGCCGTCGGCGTACCCGAACACGGCGGCCACCGGCTTGCCCTCGGCGTCGGCGGCCAGCGCGCCGACGGTGCGGGACGCCTGGTTGCTCAACTCCCGCCCCTGCTGGTACGCCGCGTCCCGGTTGCGGGTGGCGGCGATCATGTCCGTCAGCGCCTTCTGCGGCGGGTCGATCACCCCGTTCTCCAGCCACGTGTACCCGTCGGCGGCCACGCCCATGAACGGCTGGGCGGTCGGCCCCCGCCCGCCGCCCGGCACCACCCGCAACCGCCGCACGCCGCGGGCGAACAGGCCGTTCTGCGCGGCCAGGGCGATGGGGTGCCGCTGGGCCAGCGACTCCCGGCCGATGCCCACGATCAGCTTGTCCGGGGGCGCCCCTTCCGTCACCGGCTGGTTGTAAATCACCCGGTCGGTCACTTCGATGCCGAAGGGGGCGAGCACCGGGTCGAGGCCGGACTTCGCCACGGTGGTGCCGCCGGGGGCGTTGTGGGCGCCGGCGAACACCAGCAGCTTGCCCCGCTTGCCGCCCGGCCGCGGCGTGGTCATGTACCGCTGGATGGCGGCGGCGGTGGCCGGCGGCAGGGGGGTGAGCGGGTCGAGGACGATCACCAGGGCGGCGTCGTCCGGCACCTTGGCGTCGGCGGCGAACGGGTCGATGGCGAGCGGGCGGGCCTCGCACTGGGAGGCGGTGAGGGCGTCTTGCAGGCGGAAGGCCGGGCGGACGAAGGCGGCTTGGTCGGTCGGCGGCACCAGCGCCAGTTCGCCCGACCCGCGGGTGTAGTACACCGTCGTCCGCTCCTCGGTGAGCGCCATCATCCCGCCCATCAGTTGCCCCTCGCCGACGAACGACACCTTCGTGCGGCTCACCTGCCGGCCCAGCTTGTCGATCGGCACCAGCACGAAGCGGTCCGGGTCGTCGCCGGTGGTGAGCAGCACGCCCAACTCTTTCAGGTCGGCCGCCTTGTACTTCTCCTGCAGGTCTTTGATCTTGGCGGCGTTGGCGGTGGGCGACAGCACCGCCACCTCGAACCGCGTCGGGTTCGCCCGCTGGCAGGCGGTCAGCAGGCGGGCGGTGTCGTCCTGGATCTTCTCGTACGGGTGGCCGTTCCAGTCGGCGGTCAGCAGGTACGCCTTGACCGGCACCTTCAGCCCCTCCACGTACTTCTTCGTCTCGGCCGTCATCGCGTAGAAGCCGGTGCTGGTGGTGTCCAGCTTGCCCGGCAGCTTCATCGACACGACCGCGTTCACCAGCACCAGCCCGACCACCAGCAGCAGCCCGCTGAGGGTGAGGTTGACGGCGTACACCGCCCGCCGCAGCTGCGGCCGGTTCCGCTCCTCGGCGCGGGCGGGGATTGCGGACAGGAAGGTGATGCCGGCGCCGATCAGGAATTGCAGCAGGGCGGCCACCGGCCACCAGCCGGTCTTATGGCTGCCCGGATCGCCCTTCACCCACTCGTACAGCTTGCCGAACCACCAGACGAACAGGAACAGCCCGCACGCGCGGTTGGCCAGCCCGAACACGTACCCGGCGACGAACAGCAGGACGCGGTCGGTGCCGCGGCGGCGGTCGGCGTTCGCGTCGGGCACCGTGCCGACGAAGAACGCGCCCACCCCGCCCAGCCCGAGGGCGGCCACCAGCGCCACCCCCAAGCCCACCCGGTACGGCACCGGGTCCATCTCCACCGGGCCGGCGTCGGGGTCGGGCGGCTTCACCTCGGCGGTCGGGTCGGCCGGCTTGTCCACGGCGTCTTTCAGCCCGCGGTAGCCGCAGTACCCGGCCGCCGCCAGGCAGCCGACCGCCAGCGCGAGCAGCACCCCGCCGACGACCACCCGCTGTCGGTGGACGAACTCGATGACGGCGTGATCGGGGGTCATGTCGGAAGTCCTGAGTCGTTCTCGGTCTGCTGGGCTACTGACAGTCAAGAAGGTAATGCCAGTCCGACGGCCTGTTCGCCCGACGCGCGAGCGAGGGGCCAGAGTCTTCGCGGACACGCGACCCGCTCGTCACAAACCAACAGTCGCATCCTGTTCCCGCAAGACCACTGGCCCCTCGCTCGCGCGTCGGGCGAACAGGTCCTCGGCCGTGTGTCGCGGCGAGGACACGGCGAGCGCGCTCGGTGTTACCCCCACCGGCGGGCTTCCAGCACCTTCGTCGTGAGGAACAGCCAGAACACGCCGAGGGACAACTGGATGCACGTCTCGGGCACCGGCAGCTTGCCCGTCAGGGCGTCCCCCCACAGGGTGGCGTAGTCCAGCTTGGCCAGGACCACCTTCCACTCGTCGGCGACCTCCAGGTTCTTGACCAGCAGGGTGAGGAACATGGCGAACAGGACGGCGAAGGTGGCCACCGCCGCCATCACCTGGTTCCGCGTCAGGCTGCTGACGAACACCCCGAAGGCGACGAACGACACCCCGCACGCGGCCACCGCCAGGAAGTAGCTGAGCAGCGGGCGGTAGTCGAACGCGGCCCCGCCGACGAACCGCAGGACGATCAGGAACACGAGCGCCGGCGCCCAGCAGAGGAGGAACATGACCAGGGCGGCGGCGAACTTGCTGAACACCACCGCCCAGTCGGACACCGGGGCCGTGAGCAGCACCTCCAGCGTGCCCGACCGCTTCTCCTCGCTGAAGCTCCGCATGGTGATGACCGCCACCCAGATGGGGGCGTTCAGGGCGGCCACGATGGACAGTCCGAGGTGCATCCGCAGGATCGGCTCGGGCACCGCCGCCGGCCCGCCCTCCCCGCCGAACGGCAGGGAGTTGAGGAACACCCAGTACGTCACCCAGCTCACCAGGGCGACTTTGAACAGCAGCACGTAGGCGATGGGCGAGTAGAAGAAGGCGGCCAGCTCGCGGCGGAACAGCACCACCACCGGGGCGTCGACGGTGACGGCCACCGCCCCGGCCACGAACGCCAGCCCCAGCCCGCCCAGCAGCAGGCCGCCGGGCACCAGGTACGGCTCCGGCGGTTGCACCACCGGGGCGGCGAACGAGGCGACCACGAACAGCGTGGCGAACAGCACCCCGGCCCCGGCCACCACCGCCCGCACCAGCAGCGGCCACCGCTTCGCCCACAGCGCCAGCAGCCCGCACAGCCCGAGGAGGATGAGCAGCACCCGGCCGAACACCGCCCACCCGCTGACCGACTGGTTCGGGTTTCGCAACACGCTCGGGCCGGCGTGCAGCACCTCCGGGGCGATGGTGCGGAACAGGGCGTACAGCAGGGCGAAGCCGCCGAGTACACCCAGCCCGACGCCCGCCCAGTACGGCAACTCTTCGCTCGAATCCGTCACGGTGAAGTAGCCGCACAGGTAGGCCAGCCCGAGCACGCCCAGCACCGCCCCCGGCCCGGCCATCAGGTCCGGGAAGAATACGCCGATGAACACGCTCGCTGCGGCCAGCAGCCCGCCGGTGCCGAGCAGCGCCACCCGCGCCCAGGTGCGGTACGGGTCGTCCGTCTCGTGCCGGGCGAAGGCCACGATGAACAGCAGTGCCACCAGCCCGGCGAGCGCCCCCCACGGCAGCAGCAGTTGCCCGGCCACGCCCACGTCCGAGGCGTCCGGCTTGGCCGGGTACACGCCCACGCCGACGGCCAGGAGCAGCAGCAACCCGCCGGCGGCGCCGTAGGCCCGACGGATTTCCAGGTCGCCGTCGCGGAAGGCGTGGAACAGCAACAGGGTGGTGCCGATGGCCGCGCACAGGTAGCCCCACTCGACCGGCAGCAGTCCGCGGCCGTACCCGGCGGCGACGACCGACGCCACCCCCAGGGTGGCGAGGAACAGCCCGCCGAACCCGAACAGGTAGCGGGCGACGGTGGGCGTGTCGGTCCGGGTTTCCGACGGGGCCTGTTCCAGCGTGCTCATCCGTTCTCCTGGTCCGTCGCAATAGTCCGTCGCAGTAGGGCGGGCGAGCCGGCGCTTCGTCGGCGACCCCCGCCGTCGGTGGCAAACGGCGGG
>JANNVG010000984.1:0-9721 GCA_031414395.1 Fimbriiglobus sp. | reverse complement strand
CGGCGGCCCGCTCGCCTACACGCTGCTCGCCGGGCCGGCGGGGATGACCCTCGACCCGCAGACCGGCCGCCTCACCTGGATGCCCGGCGTGGAGGCGGACGGTGTTTCCTTCCCGGTCGCCGTCCGGGCGGACGACGGCCGCGGCGGAGCCGACGAGCAGCGGTTTGCGGTGACGGTCGCCCGGGGAGGCGTGGTTCGTGGCACGGTGTGGGAGGACCAGGACGGCGACGGCGTCCGGGACGGCGGGGAGGCGGGGGCGGCTGGACGCACGGTGTACCTCGACCGCAACGGCAACGGCTGGGTCGACCGCGAGGACGTGTCGGCGCTGACCGGCCCGGACGGGCGGTACGAGCTGGCCGCCCCGGCCGGCGGGTGGGTGGTCCGGCTGGACGGCCACCCGGACCGCGCCACCACGTCTCCCACCGGGGGGGAGGGGGTCGCCGTCACCGTGCCGGCCGGCGGGGCGGCGGAGGCCGACTTCGGCTCGGCCCGCACCGGCGGCGAACTGGTGGTCAACGGCGGGTTCGAGCAGGGCCCGGACCCCGGCCGGTTCCTCACCTACGGGGCCGGCAGCACCGCCATCCCCGGGTGGGTGGTCACCCGCGACACCGTCGACTACGAGGGGCTGAACTGGGCGGAGTTGGACGGCACGCGGAGCATCGACCTGAGCGGCACGCCGGGGTTGGGGGCCATCGCCCAGACGATCCTGACCACACCCGGGGTGACCTACGCGGTCGAGTTCGACCTGGGCGGCAACATGTACGCCGGCCCGGTGGTCAAACTCATGCGGGTGTCCGCCGCCGGGCAGGCGGCCGAATTCAGTTTCGACACCACCGGCTCCACCCCGGAGGCGATGAACTGGCGGCGGGTGCGGTGGGAGTTCACCGCGACCGCCACGGCCGCGGTGCTCGAGTTCGCCAGCCTGGTGCCCCATGAGAGCACGTACGGGCCGGTGGTCGACCGGGTGTCCGTCGTCGCGACCGCCGCCGCGGTGCCCGGGCCCCGGTTCACTGCCGCCCCCGCCGGGACCGCGACCGCCGGCCAGCGGTACCGTTCTGCGGCCGCCCTGACCGTCCCGGCGGGCGGGGCACTCACCTTCGATTTAGTTGCGGCCCCGGCCGGGATGGCCGTCGACCCGACCCTCGGGGTGGTGGCCTGGGTGCCGCTCCGCGACCAGGTCGGCACCCACCGGGCGGTCCTCCGCGCCACCGACCGGCTGGGGAACGTCGCCCTCCTGCCGTTCGACGTGACCGTCGCCGCCCCGAACACCGCCCCGCTCTTCTCCACCACCCCGCCGGCCGGACCCGCCGTCGCCGGCGTCCCGTTCGAGTACCGGGCCGCCGCCCAGGACGCCGAGGGGGGGCCGCTCACTTACGCCCTCGTCGACCCGCTCCCCGGCATGGCCGTCGACCCGACCAGCGGGGTGTTCACCTGGACCCCGACCGCCGCCCAGGCCGGGACCGCGACCGTCACCCTGCGGGCGGGCGACGGCACCCTCACGACCGACCAGTCGTTCACCCTGACGGTGATGGCGGGCGCGGCGAACCGCGACCCGGTGCTGCGGGCCGAAACCTCGACAACGGCCTGGCTCGGGCGGGGGTACGTGGCCCGGCTGACCGCGACCGACCCGGACGGCGACCCGGTGCGGTACGCCCTCCTGAGCGGCCCGGCCGGCATGACCGTGGATGCCGTGTCGGGATTGGTCACCTGGACCCCGACCGCTTCCGGCGCCCAGACCGTGCGGGTGATCGCGGCCGACGGCCGCGGCGGCACCGCCACGGCCGAGTTTTCGGTGACCGCCGCCGGGGCGTACGCCAACCGCCCGCCGGCGGTGGTGTCGAACCCGGCGCCGGCCGCCGAGGTGGGGGCGGTGTACGCCTACGACCTGGTGGCCCGTGACCCGGACGGCGACCCGGTGGCCTGGGAACTGGTCAGCGGGCCGCCGGGGATGTCGGTCGATCCGGGGCGGGGCACCCTGCGGTGGGTGCCGGCCGCCGACCAGACCGGCCCGGCGACCGTGACCGTGCGGGCGATTGACCCCTCCGGCGCCGCCGGCGAGCAGACGTTCACCGTCGCCGTGTCCTGCTCGAACGCGTCGCCGGCGGTCACCTCCCGCCCGCCCGGCCCCGCCTACGCCGGGTACGGCTACCTGTACGCCGTGCGGGCGACCGACCCGGAAGGCGACCCGCTCGCGTTCTCGCTCGACCAGGCCCCCGCCGGGATGGCGTTCCTGCCGGGCACGAGCCTGCTCGTCTGGACCCCGACGCCCGCCGACGCGGGGCCGCACGCGGTCGTCGTCCGGGTGACCGACCGGGCCGGGAACTCGGCCACCCAGGCGTTCACCCTGGAGGTGAGTACCGGGCAGCCGAACCGCCCGCCGGCGGTCACCAGCCGCCCGCCGCTCGGGGCGACCGTCGGCCGGGCGTACACCTACGCCGTGGCCGCCCGCGACACCGACGGCGACTCGCTCGCCTACGCCCTCGACCTGTCCCCGGCCGGGATGACGATCGACCCGACGAGCGGCATGATCACCTGGACGCCCGACGACCCCGCCCAGGCGGCGGTGACGGTGCGGGTGAGCGACGGCCGCGGCGGGCTGGCGGTGCAGTCGTTCGTGGTCACCGCCCGCGCCAACCGGGCGCCGGTCATCGACGCACTGCCGGACGCCACCGCCGCCCTGGGCGGGGTGTTCCGGGCGGCGGTGCGGGCCGCCGACCCCGAGGGCGACCCGCTCGCCTACGCACTCGACCTGTCCCCGGCCGGGATGACGGTCGACGCGGAAGGCCGCATCCTCTGGACGCCGGCCGGCACGCCGCGGGCCGAGGCCGTCCGGGTGCGGGTGACCGACGCCGACGGGCTGTCGGCCACCGCCGAATTCACCCTCACGCTGGTGACCGACACCCAGGCCCCGCGGGTGACGCTCACGCTGAACACGACCGCCGTCGCCCTCGGGGGCGCGGTGCGGGTGTCGGTGCGGGCGACCGACGACATCGGGCTGGCCACGCTCCGGCTGACCGTCACCGACGGCACCACCACCACCGAACTCGCACTCACTGCCGACGGCGAGTCCGTGTTCACGCCGGCCGCGGCCGGGCGGTACGCGTTCACCGCCGCCGCCGCCGACACGGCCGGGAACGCCGGCACCGCGGCGGCCGAACTGCGGGCGTTCGACCCGGCGGCCGCGAGCGACGTGCGGGCGGACTTCACCCGGCTGGAGGAACTCACCTCCCCCGGGCAGCATCGCTCGCTCGCTCCGGTCGACGACACCGGCGACGCGGTGCCTCAGCTCAGCTACCGCTCCGACGTGTACGGCACAGTGGCGTCGGTCGGTCGGCCGCTCGACTCCTGGCGGCTGCTCGTCGCCCGCGGCGACCGGGTCGACCTGTTCAACCCGAACCCGGACGACCCGGCGTGGCGGGAAATTACCCGCGGCACCTCCGCGGTGACCGACGGCAAGCTGGGCACGTTCGACCCGACCGGGCTGGCGAACGACCGCTACGTGCTGCTGCTGGTGGCGTACGACGTGACGGGGGCCGGGTACTTCCGGCCGACCGTGGTGGACGTGGTCGGCCAGGCCAAGCTGGGCAACTTCCGGCTGGCGGCCACCGACCTCACCCTGCCGCTGGCCGGCATCCCGGTGACCGTCGGCCGCGCCTACGACACGCTCGACGCCGCCACCGCCGGCGACTTCGGGTACGGCTGGTCTCTCTCCGCGGCCGACCCCCGCATCCGCGAGTCGGTCCCCCAGACCGGGGACGGGTTCTTCACCACCGGGGCCGCCTTCCGCGACGGCACCAGGGTGTACCTGACCGGGCCGGACGGGAAGCGGGTCGGGTTCACCTTCCACCCGGTGCCCACGCCCACCTTCTTCGGGGCCGCCTTCCGGCCGGCCTTCACCCCCGACCCCGGGGTGACCAGCACCCTGGCGGCGGACCCAATCACACTCACCCAGAACGCCGACGGCACGTTCAAGGCCTTCCTGTTCGGCTTCGCGTACAACCCGGACGGCTACCGGCTGACGACGAAGGACGGGCTGACCTACGCCTACGACCAGTCCGCCGGCCTCCAGTCCGTCACCGACCGCAACGGGGTGACGCTCACCTACACCCGCGACGGCATTTTCAGCTCGACGGGCGTGGCGGTCACGTTCGTCCGCGACGGGGCCGGCCGCATCACCTCCGTCGTCGATCCGGACGGGCAGGCGATCACCTACCGCTACGACGCCGCCGGCAACCTGGTGGCGGTCACCGACCGCACCGGACTGACCACCACCTACACCTACCGGGCTGATCGCCCGCACTACCTGGACGAGGCCCGCGACCCGCTCGGCCGCCTGCTCGCCAAGGCCGAGTACGACGCCACCGGGCGGCTCTCGGCCAGCACCGACGCCCAGGGCAACCGCACCGCCATCGGGTACGACCCGGACAATTTCACCGAGACGGTGGCCGACGCCTTGGGGAACGTCACCACCCTGGTGTACGACGCCCGCGGAAACGTGGTGAGCGAGACCGACCCGCTCGGCCACACCACCCGCCGCGAGTACGACGCGGCCGACAACGAGGTGGCCACCACCGATCCGCTCGGCCGGGTCACCCGGCGGACGTTCGACGCCCGGCGGAACCTGCTGAGCGAGACGGACGCACTCGGTGGCATCACCCGTTACGCCTACAACGCCCGCAACGACGTGGTCACTCTCACCGACCCACTCGGCCGGGTGACCACCTCCCTGTTCGACGCGAACGGCAACCCGGCCGGGACGGTGGACGCGCAGGGCAACCGCACCGCCCGCACGAACGACGCCGCCGGCCGGCCGCTCGCCGAGACGGACGCGCGGGGGAACGTCACCCGCTACGAGTACGCCACCGCCTGGGGCGGCCCCACCAAGGTCACCCACCCGGACGGCACCTCCCGCACCATCGCCTACGACGGCCTCGGGCTGCCGGCGATCATCACTGACGAGCGGGGCGAGCGGCTGGCCCTGGCCTACGACGGCAGCGGCCGGCTGCTCTCCGTCACCGCCCCGGACGGCGGGGTGACCCGCAACGCCTACACCGGCGACCTGCTCACGACCCAGACCGACCCGCTCGGCTTCGTCACCCGCTACGCCTACGACACCGCCAACCGGCTGGTGAGCCAGACCGACGCGATGGGCGGGGTGACCCGCTACGCCTACGACGACGCCGGCCGGCTGATCGCCACCACCGACCCGCTCGGCCACGCCACGCTCACCGCCTACGACGCCGCTGGGCGGGTGACCTCGGTCACCGACGCGATGGGCGGGGTGACCCGCTACGAGTACGACGCCGCCGGCAACCGCACGGCGGTCATCGACGCCAACGGCAACCGCAGCAACTACGTCTACGACGCGCTGAACCGGTTGGTCGGCAAGGACGACTGCCCCTGCCCGGACGAGACCTACTCCTACGACGCGGTCGGCAACCTGGCGTCCGTCACCGACAAGAACGGCTCGGTCACCCAGTACGCCTACGACGCCCTCGACCGTCTCGTCACCGAAACCGACGCCCTCGGCGGGGTGACCCGCTACGCCTACGACGAGAACGGCAACGTCACGGCCGTCACCGACGCGAACGGGCACACCACCACCAGCGAGTACGACGACCGCGACCGGCTGGTGCGGCAGATTGACCCGGCCGGGTTCGGCGTCGCCTACGGCTACGACGGGGCCGGCAATCAGACGAGCACCACCGACCAGCTCGGATTCGTCACCCGCTTCGCCTACGACGGGCTGGGCCGGCTGCTCTCCACCACCGACGCCCTCGGCGGGGTGGCCGCCAGCGCCTACGACCTCGCGGGCAACCTGGTGGCCGTCACCGACCCGCTCGGCCGGGTCACCCGCTACGCCTACGACGCGCTCCGGCGACTGGTGAGCACCACCGACGCCAACGGCGGGGTGGTGCGGTTCGAGCACGACGCCGCCGGCAACCGCACCGCCCTGACCGACCCGGTGGGCAACCGCACCACCTTCGGCTACGACGCCCTCGACCGCCAGGTGCGGGAGACCGACCCGCTCGGCGCGTCCATCCTCACCGGGTACGACGCGGTCGGCAACCGCACGTCCGTGACCGACCGCAACGGCCGCATCCGCACCTTCGCCTACGACGAGCTCAACCGCCTCACCACGGAGACCTGGTGGGCCGGGGCGACGGCGGTGCGGGTCATCCGCTCCACCTACGATTCGGCCGGCAACCTGACCGGCGTCACCGACCCGGACGCCACCTACGCCTTCACCTACGACGCCCTGAACCGTCAGGTGACGGCCGACAACGCCGGCACGCCGAACGCCCCGCGGGTGGTGCTCACCAGCACCTACGACGCGGTCGGCAACCGGGTGCGGGTGCAGGACAATGCCGGGGTGACGGTCGCCTCGACCTACGACGCCCGCGACCTCCTCGCACAGCGGACCTGGCACGGGGGCGGGGTGGACGCCGCCCGCCTCGACTTCGCCTCCGACGCCCGCGGCCAGCGGACGAGCGTCGCCCGCTCCTCCGACCTGGCCGGCACGCAGATGGTGAGCCGCACCGCCCTGGGCTACGACGCCCTCGGCCGGGTGGCGGGCATCGCCCACACCGGGGCGGGCGGGGCGGCCGTCTCCGCCTACGGGTACGCCTACGACGCCGCCAGCCGGCTCGTCCGCGAGGTGCGGGCCGGGCTGACCATCGACTACGCCTACGACCCGATCGGCCAACTGGTGGGGGCGGACCGCTCGACCGGGCCGGACGAGGCGTATCAGTACGACGCGAACGGCAACCGCACCGGCGGCGGGTACCAGACGGCCGCCGCCAACCGGCTGGTGAGCGACGGCACCAACCGCTACGAGTACGAGGCCGAGGGGAACCGGGTCCGCAAGACCGAACTCGCCACCGGGGCCGTCACCGACTACGCCTACGACCATCGTAATCGGTTGGTGGCGGTGTCCCAGAAGGCGGCGAACGGGGCGGTGTTGTCGGACGAACGGTACGCCTACGACGCCCTCGGCCGCCGCATCGCCGTCACCACGAACGGCGTGCGGACGAACACGGTGTACGACGACGACAACGCCTGGGCCGACTACACCGCGGCCGGGGCAGCATCCGTCCGCTACCTGCTCGGCGACCGCATCGACGAAATGCTCGCCCGCTGGCGGCCGAGCGAGGGAACCGCGTGGTACCTGACCGCGAACCTCGGCACCGTTCGGGAACTGCTCGCCGCAAACGGAGCGGTGGCGGACCAGATCGACTACAGCAGCTTCGGGAATATTTTGAGTCAGATGAACTGGGCCGCAGGGGACCGTTTCACGTTCACTGGCCGCGAGTTCGACAGCATCGCTGGGGTGTACTACTATAGAGCGAGGTTCTATGACCCGGCTATCGGACGGTTTGGCCTAGAAGACTCACTACGATTTTCCGCAAAAGATGCGAATGTATATCGTTATGTAAATAACGATCCACTAAATCACACCGATCCAAGTGGTAGATCGATTGAAGATGCGATTATTGCAGTGAGAACTGCTATTGTTGGGTTGGCAACATTGCTAACTCCACAATTTGTGGCAACCGCGGAGATAGCAACTATTGGATTTCGAGTTGCTACAACAGTTCGAAATCTTAATGGAATTGCTACTGGCATCCGAGTCGCACTTGGGCTGGCGGCCGGAGCATTGACGGCTACGACTACTAAGATTGCGGTTGATGCATTTCAGGATATAGAGACGGAGCGAGAATCATGTGTTGGCGATCCTGCGGCGGCAATCGCTGCGCACGACCATCAGAAACATGTTACAAGTGGAGAGTTTTCTCCTTACGGTATAGAATCGCAAGAAGACCTCGCATCACTAATTCGTGAGGCAATGTCACAGCCTGACGAATCGAAGCCATTACGTGACGGCAGAGTCGGGTTCTGGAAGCAATTAGATCCTCCACCTTCCCGACCAAATCTGCTTGGCAAAGGAATTATTGTCGTCTATAATCCAAATAAGTCAGACTGCGGAACCTCATTCAGAAATAACAAGAGATTCTTTGACAATAAGGTGAACTGATACCAAAATGTACGGATTTACAGAACACCAGTGGGTCCTAATTGGAGAGGCGGTCCATGCCGTCCTATTGTCGCCTGCCATACCTGTGTCTGACTATCCAGATAGAATGTATGTAGATTTTGAGGTCGTACGTCGAATCTATCGATATTGGGATGAGCAAACAATTGAATGCGACCAGTTAACATGCATCATAGACGGCTGCTTAGTCGAAGTGTGTTTTGGAGACGCATTCCAGAATGACATGCCAGACATATGTGCGATGCCTGATAACCAATGGGGCCACTGGTTCTCTGCATCTCGTGAGACATTCAACGAACTTTGGACCCAATGGAAGCAGTGTCGAAGTGACTACAAATTGTAGAGTGTATTTCGCTCATGACCGCCGGGCCATCTTGTTGGGCGGATGCGTCTGAATCGTTGGGATGAGTTGATCGGTGTCGGGTGCTTGCGAGATGGTTATCGACAGCGGCTCTCCCTCGCCGTCTTCGCTCACCGACCAATATCGGACTTGTGTGACCAACAGGCTGCGCAAGGCGAACGAGATGGGAACCGGGTCGTTCATGAGCTAAAGCCGAATGCGAAGTTCTTGAGTCTCGACCCGCCCGGTAGGATCGGCTCGGTCGCGTCCTCGTTGTTCAACTGGAGGAAGTAGGGCTCCATCTGAGGCTTCGACGGCACGATCTCCGCCCGGACGGTCCACACACTGTCGGTGGACTTGCCGACGTTCGAGACGCGAATGCGGACCCGCAGTTCCGCGCGTGCCCCGCCGCCGGCCACATCAGGATCGACGGACTTCACGTTCACCGATTTCATGACCTCGCTAAACCGAATTGTTTCTACCTTCGAATCCGTCTCGATTATTGCAAGTCGGGTAGACCTCCCGCCGCACAGACTACATAGTAGCGGCGGATTTCGAGCGATCAATTATTGGAAATACACGCTTCCCCAATTCGACTCGACCGTGGCACCCCGAAGCCAAAAATCCCCGACGTTCACCTTGGTCCCACTCAGCAGATCTTCCCATACCCCGTTCTCCGGGAACGGCACGTCCACCTGCTGGGCGTTTGAGCCGAAGTTCAGGACGACGATGAACCGCTCCACCCGCCCGTCCGCCCCCGGCCCCCATCGGTGGTAGATCATGAGTCCCCGGCCGGCGTCCACCCCGACCCCTGCGGGTTGAACTGCGTCCTCCAGCCCTCCCATGCTGGGTAGATGTCGTCCGACCGCAACCCCGCGTGGGCTTTCCGGATGGCGATCAGTCGGGCGAACGCCTCCCGCAGCGGCCGGCCGATACTATCGCCCGCGAACCCCCACCGCAGCGGCCGCGGTTTCACCCGCCGCCCGCTCCCGTGGTCGTCCTCCATGATCCAGTAGTCCTCGGCGAACTCCTGGCCGTTCTGGATCATCGGCACGCCGGGCGCGGTGAGCAGCGCGATCGCGTACGGCTGAACCCGGTACCATTCGAGCGCCCCGGCGTTGTTCCGCGCTCCGGCCTGCCAGGCGACGTGCGAGTGGTCGTGGTTCCCGAGGTAGGTGGTCGCCACCTTGTCGGGGTCAAGACCGGCGTGCGAGTTCAGCCCGGCCAGCAGGCGCCCGTCGATCCCCCCGTTCCACAGGTAGTCGAACGTCCGCTGGTAGACCTCGTTGTTCCAGTAGCTCGTCGCCCCGGTCCGGTTCGCCACGACG
>JANNVG010000983.1:0-4287 GCA_031414395.1 Fimbriiglobus sp. | reverse complement strand
GGCACTTCTAAGTCGGCGAACACGTTCCCGCTACTTGGCGTCACCGCTTCCGTCCTCGTCCGGGCTTTGGGTGGCGAGCCACTGCTCATAGTGTTCCTCCGCTGCTTTCAGCCGGCGATCCACCAAAGCGATTTCGTGCTTCGGCGTCTTCCGGCCGGTCGATGATTTCTTCTGGAACGTGTGGAGGACGTACACCGCCCGCCGAAACCGAACAGTGTAGACACCCCGAAAGGTGTCGCTGCTGTGGTCGGCGATCACTTCCAGCACGCTCCCCCCGCCGTAGCCCTTGAGCGCCTTCGCGTCGGCGTGCGTGCCGCCTTGTTGGACCTGACGGAAGGCGAAACCCATGACCCGTTTTACTTCAAGCGGGAACGCCCGGAGGTCGCGCAAACTCGACCCGATGAAGAAGATGGGCTTGTCCGACTTCGGCTGATCCGGGAGCGTGATGGCGGTGTCACTCATCGGCATTCTACCCTGAAGTCAACACCAATCACTTAATCGGCCCCGCTCCCAACTCCGTCTCCTTCCCGAGTTTCCCCTTCAACTGCTCGCTGAACTCGAACGGGTTCGGGATGAACGTCCGTAGGAATGGCAACGGTGCCATCGTCGTCGGCAGCGGGGTGTCGATCACGCGACCGGCGGACAGGTCGGTCGTCGGGTCTTCGACGGACGCCCGGTCGCCCTGTCGCCAGCCGTTTTGCGGCACGTCGGCGGCACCGGCGTTCGGTGGGGCAGGGGCTTTCGCCAATGGGCGGTCGGTGGTCCGGCCTTCGGGCAAGGTGGCCACCGTCGAGTCGGGCAGGTGACGTTCGGCGGGCGGGGTCGGCTTCGCCGCACTCGCCTTCGGGTCGGTCGGGCCGAACGGCTTCATCGTCACGGCCGGAAGCGGCAGTTCCCCGCGATCCAGCGCGGACGAATACGCCTTCGGCTTGGTCACGGCCGGCGGTTCGACGGGCAACGCCGGCGGCACGAACATCGCCTTCGCCACCAGCCTCCCGCCCGTGTCGGACGGCACCGACACCGGCGGATCGGCGGGCTTGGTCGGCTGTGTCGGTTGCGTTGGGGTTTGTGCAACAACGGTTGGTCGCGGTCCCAAATCGTCCGTCACCGGCGGGGCGGAGATGACCGGGGCGAGCGTGGCCGACTCGGTGGGCGGTGACCCGCCACAGCCGACCGCACCCGCGGCGACGACCGGCACCAGCCAACGGAACATGTTGCGTGTGGTCATTTCTTCTCCGCCAGTTCGATGACCAGTTTGACCGGCTCGCCTTCCTTGGGTAGGACGTCCTTGTTCACGTCGAGTTTCAGAAACTTCTCCTCTTTCATGCTCAGCGTGGACTGGAACACCGTCTCCACGTCCACCGGGAAGATGTAGATGAGCGAGCCGGAAGCGTCGGCCCCGAACGGCACTTCGGGCAGATCGCCGGTCGCCTTGCGCGGGCCGCTGCCGGTGAACTTGAACTTCACCCCCTTCGGCATCGGCTTCTTCGTCTTCGGGTCGAGGAGCACTTTGTCCAGGCTCAGCCGCTTTGCCTCGCCCTTCTCTTGCGGCACGTCGATGTAGATGTTCACCTCCGGCCCCTCGGCGGGTTTGTCCTCGCCGTATCCGGGCTTGCCCGCCTTCGCCCCGAGTTGTTCCATCGCCTTCGCCACCTCGCTCGGCAGCACGTCGATGGTCACCACCGTCTCGTGCGCCTTCTTCCCCGCGCGGTCGCCCGGCTTCGGGTCTTTCTTGAACGCCCAGCAGGCGATCACCTCAATCGGGTACACCTCTTCGAGCACCTTCCGCGGGGCCACTTTCGCATCAATGGTGACGGTCTTCTTGTCCTTGTCGACCTTGATGGCGTCTGGCAGCTTGTCGTCGGCGACGGCGAACGGGGCGATCAGTAATACGGCGAGCGGGAGCAGTCGGCGCATGGGTTTCGCTCCGGGGAGGTGAGGGATAGAGTACCAGGATTCACCGCCGAATACACACTCCCGAAGAGCCGAGTGCCTCACGCAGAGCCGCAGATACGCAGAGAGGGCAGAAGGAAGAGGTGTGATCGGTCCTCCAAGAATTCTGTCATCTGGTCCTCTCTGCGTCTCTGCGGCTCTGCGTGAGGTACTGGTTTCGTGCCCGTGGCAATGAATCTGCTTCCCGCGCTGGCCGTTGACGCCGTCAGACAGAAAATGACCGCTCGCACTCAGGGGCCGCCGCCGATGTCCGCCGAACAGCTCGAGTTCAAAGCCGAACTGAAAGAACTCCTCCACCTCATCACCCACAGCCTCTACTCAGACCGGGACATCTTCCTCCGGGAACTGATCTCGAACGCCTCCGACGCCATCAACAAGGTGCGGTTCGACTCGCTCGCCAACGCCGACCAACTCGAAGGCAACACCGACTGGAAGATCAAGATCACGCCCGACAAGGCCGCGAACACCCTCACCATCTCCGACAACGGCGTCGGCATGTCGCGGCAGGAGGTCGTCGATAACCTCGGCACCGTCGCGCAGTCCGGCACCAAGGCGTTCCTGGAAGCGGCGAAGCAAGCCGGGAAGACCGGCGAAGCGCCCGGCCTCATCGGGCAGTTCGGCGTCGGCTTCTACTCCGCGTTCATGGTCGCCGACAAGGTGACGGTCGTGACGCGCACCACCGGCACGCCCGCCGACGGCACCCGCTGGGAGTCCGACGGCCAGGGGGAATACTCCCTCGAAGCGGCCGAGAAGCCGGCCCGCGGCAGCGACGTGATCCTGCACCTGAAGGACGACGCCAAAGACTTCCTCGGCGAGTGGAAGCTCAAGCAACTCGTCCGCAAGTTCTCCGACTTCATCGAACACCCCGTCGTCATGGACGTCGAGAAGACGATCGACGACGACGAACCGGCCGCAGACGGTGAGACGACGCCGGAGCCGAAGAAGGAGGTCGTCGAGGAGACGCTGAACAGCCGCAAGGCGATCTGGCTGCGCTCGAAATCCGAAGTGAAGCCGGACGAGTACGCCGAGTTCTACAAGCAGATCAGCCACGACAACGACCCGCCGGCCGCGACCATCCACTACGCCGCCGAGGGCAAGACCGAGTTCAAAGTCCTCGCGTTCATCCCCGCCCACAAGCCCGCCAGCTTCGACTGGGAGGAGCCGACCGCCGGCCTGAAACTGTACGTCCAGCGCGTCCTCATCATGGAGCGGTGCGAGCAACTGCTGCCGTTCTACCTGCGGTTCGTGAAGGGCGTGGTCGATTCGTCCGACCTGCCGCTGAACGTGTCCCGCGAGATCCTCCAGCAGAACCCGCTCCTCGAGTCGATCCAGAAGAGCGTCGTCAAGAACGTACTGGACAACCTCGCGGGGATGAAGAACGTCGAGTACGACGCCTACCTGAAGTTCTACGGCGGGTTCGGGCCGGTGCTGAAGGAAGGGTTGGCCCGCGACTGGCAGAACCGCGAGAAGGTCGCCGACCTGCTGCTGTTCGCGTCCGCGAACACCGCCGCCGGCACGTTCACGACGTTCGCCGAGTACGTCGAGAAGATGCCCGCCGATCAGAAGGAAATCTTCTACCTGATCGGCGACTCGGCGGACGTGCTGCGGCACTCGCCGTACCTGGAAGCGTTCCGGGCGAAGGGCTACGACGTGCTGCTGCTCACGGATTCGGTGGACGAGTTCACTATCCCCAGTTTGGGGGAGTACAAGGGCAAGCCGCTGCAAGCCGCCGACCGCGGCGACCTCGCGGCCGGCGACGAAATCGCGCCGGAGTTGAAAGAGAGGTTCGCCGGTCTGCTATTATTCATTAAGGAGAAGTTGCCCGAGGTTGCGGACGTGCGGCTGTCGAAGCGGCTGACCGAGAGTGCGGCCTGCTTGGTGGCCGACGGCACGGCGATGACCGCGCACATGGAACGCCTGATGGCCCAGTACGGCCGCGGCGACAAGGGCGGGAAGCGGGTGCTGGAGTTAAATCCGGCAAACTTGGCGGTCCTGGCGGTACGGGACTTGCATGGTAAGAGTGCGGGCGACCCGCGAGTCGAGGGGTATGCCCGGTTGCTCTACGAACAGGCTCTCATCGGCGAAGGCACGAAACTGTCCGACCCGTCGGCGTTCGCCAAGCGAGTGAACGAGATCATCGCGCGGGACGCGCAAGAGTAACGTGGAACGGAACCCGCGTAGCCGTGAAGCGGAGCGCGGGCGGCCTCGCCTGTATCACATCGGCCGATTTTCCGCTCTGCATCCTAACCGCATTCTCGCCGAGCGTGCGCCATTTCGCCCCAGGCTCACATTTTGCGCCGCAGTCAAAATCGGCGCGGAGTTCATGGCGATTTC
>JANNVG010000982.1:0-1695 GCA_031414395.1 Fimbriiglobus sp. | reverse complement strand
GGGGGGCCGGGGGGGGGGAGGTTTTCTCACTTCGCCCCCCACCCTGCGCTTCTGGCGGTGGGATGCGCCCGCCGTCATCATCGGCCGCTGCCAGTCCGTCACGAACGAAGTGGATCAATCCGCCGCGGCGGAGATGGGCGTCACCGTCGTGCGGCGGATGACCGGCGGGGGGGCGATGCTCCTGCAACCACACGGGGCGATCACGTATTCGCTCTACCTGCCGGAGTCGGCGGTCGAGGGGTTGAGCATCCGGCAGAGCTATGAGGTGTGCGAGGCGTGGGTCATTCGCGGGCTGCGGTCGCTGGGTGTCGATGCCCACCACGTGCCGATCAACGACATCGCGTGTAGCGAAGGGAAGATCGGCGGGGCGGCGCAGGCCCGGCGGCGGGGCGTCGTGCTGCACCACACAACGATGGCCTACGACATGGACCCCGGCGAGATGGTGCGAGTGCTCCGCATCGGCCGCGAGAAGCTGAAAGACAAGGGCGTGGCGAGTGCGGCCAAGCGTGTCTCCCCGCTCGTGCGGCAGACGGGGTTGAGCCGCGAGGCGATCGTGAACCGCCTGTTCGACTCCTTCCGACAGCAGTTCGGCGGGACGGTGAGCGTGTTGACGGCGGCGGAACTTGCGGCGGCGGCGGAGTTGGTGCAGTCGAAGTACGGCAATGCCGAGTGGACGGGACAGTTCGAGTGAAATTGTCTTCGCCGCGACCTCTGGGAGCGGAACCGTCGCACGCTCCCAAAGGTCGCGGCGAAGATCATGGCGCATGTGCCCGCCTCGCAATCCGCGCCGCCACGTACCCCGCTTTGAAGCCGGCGTCGATGTTCACCACCACCACGCCCGCCGAGCAACTGTTCAGCATCGTCAGCAGGGCCGCCACCCCGCCGAACGCCGCCCCGTACCCGATGCTCGTCGGGCAGGCGATGACCGGGCAATCCACCAGTCCGCCCACCACGCTCGGCAGCGCGCCGTCCATGCCGGCGATCACCACCACCACGTCGGCCGCGTTCAGCCGCGCCCGGTGCCGCAAGATGCGGTGAATGCCGGCCACGCCCACGTCGGCGATCAGTTCAGCGTTCGCCCCCATCGCGCGGGCCGTGACGACCGCCTCTTGTGCCACCGGCAAGTCGCCCGTGCCGGCCGTCACCACCAGCACGTCGCCGACAGGCGTCACCCGTTCAGATGCCGCGTGCAACAGGAAGGTGCGGGCGAGGCGATCTTGAACCGCATCGGGAAACGCCGTCGCCAGGTGTGCCGCCTGCACGTCGTGTACCCGCGTGACGAACGCATCCTGCCCCGCCCCCGCCAGCTTCCGCACCACGCCTTCGATCCACTCCGGCGTCTTGCCTTCACCGAATACCACCTCGGGGAAGCCGCACCGCCGGGCGCGGTCCAGGTCCACGGTGGCGAACGGCAGTTCGGCCACGCCACTCTGGGCGAGTTCGGCAACGGCAGCGGACACGGGCAGTTGCCCGGTCTGCACGCGGGTGAGCAGTGTGGTCAGTTCGTCCGGCGACACGCCAAGCCCTCGGGGGACAGGAGCACGGGATTAGTTTAGCTAAAGACCTCACCCCCCGGCCCCCTCTCCGAGCGGAGAGGGGGTGTTCAAGGCGGCAGCGTTCCTGGGACTTTCGCCAACGGCCCGAAAGTTCCGCGCTCTGAACACCCCCTCTCCCGTGGGAGAGGGGGCCGGGGGG
>JANNVG010000981.1:0-4335 GCA_031414395.1 Fimbriiglobus sp. | reverse complement strand
CGCAGGAGAAGACACATGCTCGCGTCCGCTCGGTTGGCCCGCTCGAACGTCACCCGCCGGGCCGCGTTCACGCTGGTCGAAGTGCTCGTCGTGGTCGCCATCGTGGTCATCCTGGCCAGCGTCGGCACCATCGCCACCCTGAAGTTCCTCGCCGATGCGAAGGTCGACAACGCCCGCATGTCGGCCATGACCATCGAACAGGTGGCCAATACCTACCAGCTGAAAAACTCGGACACCGCCGACTTCAGTAACGGGGACACCAGCGTGCTCATCCCCTACCTGGAGAAAGGGGCGAAGGGGTTGGTTGACCCGTGGGGCGGGCAGTACCAGATCACCTACGTGCAGAACGACGACAGCTACGGTGGCCGCCGCATCTTCGTGTACACCGTCAGCCAGGACGACGGCAAAACCTACGGCTGGCCGAAGGAGTTCGAACCGGCCGGTCAGTGACGCAAGCTTGTAGGTCGGGCTGTGCCCGACTCCCACTCGCGTCGGGCACAGCCCGACCTACAAGGCGGGCGGCACCAACCACAAGGGACGATCCCATGCTCGCCCGCCGCGCCACCCGCCGGTCCGCCTTCACCGTCGTCGAGCTGCTGGTGGTGATCGTGATCGTGCTGATGCTGGCCGCGATCATGGTGCCGTCCATGATGGGCTTCTGGGGGAACAACCGCACCAAGGCGGCAGTAGACATCGCCACCGCCCGCCTGGCCGACGCCCGCGGGGCGGCCATCACCCAGGGGCGGGCGTACCGCGTGTGCGCCTCGCCCGACGGCCTCCAGATCCGCGTCTGCCCGGACGAATCGGAATTGCCGGAAGAAGTCGTCGCCGAAGCCTCCACCGGCGTCATCGACCGGACGGATACCCTGCCGAAGGGGGTGGTGCTCACGCCGATGTTTGGCGGTGAACCGTCGGCCGACGGGTGGACCACGCTGGCCACCTTCCTGCCCGACGGCACCTGCCGCGAGATCGCCAGTGAGTTCCGGCTGGCCGAGCCGGACAACGTGGCGCAGGTGGTCCGCGTCCGCGGGCTGACGGGCGTGTGGACGGTCAATCCGGACACCGCCGCCAACCCGATGACCACGACCGGGGGGGGCCAGCCGTGATCGCACGCCGTCGGCGGCAGACTGGTCGCCCGCTCCGCCGCGGCGTCTCGCTCATCGAGGTGCTGCTGGCCACGGCCATCTTCCTCATCGCCCTGGCGTCCATCTCGGTGCTCGTTCGCTCCGCCGCCGACAGCGCCGCCGACGCCACCCGCACCAACCTGTGCAGCCAACTGGCCCGCTCCAAAATGGCCGAGCTGGAAGCCGGCGTGGGCGACGTGACCATCTCGAGCGGCGGCAGCGGCACGTTCGACGACCGCCCCGGCTACCAGTGGGAAGTGACCAGCGAGGCGGTGAGCGCGGGCACCGGCACCTACTACGACGTGACCGTGCGGGTGTGGATCGAGACGCAACTGAAGACGACCGAAGTGAGCCTGTCGCAACTGCTCATCGACCCGTCGCTGCTGAACAACGCCGCCCCCCTCACCGCGCCCACCACCGAGACCGCCCCGTGACCCGCCGCCTCCGAGAGTGGTCCACTCGCTCCGCGAGTGGTTCCGCGAAGACCACGCGCGGAGCGAGTGGACCACACGGACGCCGACGGCCCGGCTACACGCTGCTCGAGATCCTCGTGGCCAGCGTCATCGGCCTGCTGCTCATGGCCGCCCTGTACGCCGCGTTCACGCTCATCCTGAACGACACGTCGGTCGGCCGCGACATGACCGCCGAGAGCAACCTGTCCCGCGGCATCATCAACCGCGTGGGAATCGACCTCGGCTCGCCGGTCGGGATGCTCGGCCCGCGGTCGGGCGGCGACCCCGGCACCACCGCCGCCGCCACCGACAGCGAAGCCACCACGACGGCCACCACCGCCGCCGCCAGCACGGACACCACCAGCACGGACGGCACCTCGCCCGTCACCACCGGCGCCGACATCCCGTTCCAGGCCGGCATCGTCGGCACGAACAACCAGCTCATCATCTTCCTGAGCCGCTCGCCGGATTACCTCCGCAAGCGGGGCGTCGCCGCCGACCCGACCGCCCCCGCGCCGTCGGACCTGGTGAAGGTGACGTACTACATGCACTCGACCGGGAAGGGGCTGTGCCGGCAGGAGCAGCAGTGGGTGACGAGCGACGGCATCTGGAACACGACCGACCCGGACCGCACGAACGAGGACGGCGACCGCATCGCCCCCGAGGTGGTGAACGTGTCGTTCGAGTACGCCAGCGGGAGCGGGTACACCAGCTCGTGGGACGGGTCGGTCGCCGACGCCAGCGGGGCCACCAACCAGGGGCCGCCGCGGGCCGTGCGGATGACCATCACCCTCGAGTTCATCCTGAAGGACGGCACCACGACGACGAAAGACGTGTCGCACGTGTACCCCATCCGCGCGGCCATCGGCACCGGCGGCAGCGTGTACACGCCGCCCAGCACGGCCACCTCCGGCACCGGCACCGCCACCACCGGAGGCACCCCGTGATCCGCCAAGCCCTCCGCCCGCACCACCGCCGCGGGTATGTGTTGTACATCGTCCTCGTCGTCGTCGTCGTCCTCACCCTGGTGGCCTACGAGTACAGCGACTCGATGGCCTCCGAGGCGGGCGCCGCCGTGCGGTCGCACGAACTCGAGCAGGCGAAGGCGAACGCCGTGTCCGGGGTGTACGTCGCCGCCGCCATGCTCACCGATCCGGCTTACCCCAGTTACAACCTGGACGACGACGCCAACCTGTTCGCGGGCATCGCGGTCGGCACCGCCGTCGGCACCGGCACCGCCGACAAGACCTCCCCCAGTTGGCAAGGGGACGCCAACCAGCGGCGGGGCGGCGGGCGGGTGGCGCTCCTCAACCTGTCGGACACGACCGGCGGCACCGACGGCAGCTACCCCGGCGGGCTGCGGCGGTACGGGCTGGAGGACGAGAGCCGCAAGCTGAACGTGAACGCCGTCATCCGCCTCGACCCGACCGGCACGCTGCTGTTCAACGCCATTTCGCAACTGCCGAACATGCTGCCCGAGATCGCCGGGGCCATCGTGGATTGGCTCGACCCGGACGAGAACGAGTACCCGACCGGCGGGGCCGAGAACGCGTACTACACCGGCGGGCAGACGCCGTACCGCTGCAAGAACGGGCCGATCCACAGCGTCGAGGAGCTGCTGCTGGTGAAGGGCGTGACGCCCGACCTGCTGTTCGGCAGCGACCGCAACCGGAACGGCGTGCAGGACGCCACCGAGTCCGCCGGCGGCGCCTTCTCCCGCGGGTGGAGCGAGTACCTCACCTGCTACGGCCGGGAGATCAACGCCGACCTGCTCGGCGCCCCGCGGGTGAACCTGAACAACACCGACCTGGCCATCCTCGACGGCGAACTCATGGCCGTCGACGGCATGACCCGCGAGGTGGCCGACTACATCATGTACTACCGCATCAGCGGCACCGGCGAGGCGTTCCAGGCGTCGCTGCCGGCCGGCAAGGTGGCCGCCGAAATCACCACCCTCCGCGACCTGGTGCAGTCGGCCGTGGACAACGGCCTCCCCCCCCGCCGGCGGGTGAGTTCGCCGTTCACCGTCATGAACACGCAGATCCGCCTGCCGGCCGTCCGCGGGCCGAACAACACCACGATCACCCCCGTGGTGTCCAGCCCGCTGAATAACCAGGACACGCTGAAGCAGGTGGCCCAGGCGCTGGTGGACCGCTGCACCGCCTCCGACGATTACGAGCTGGTGCCGCGGATCAACGTGAACACCGCCCCGCGGGAGGTGCTCAACTGCCTGAAGGGGCTGAACGCCGACGCCTCCACCCAACTGACCGACGCGGACGTCGACGCCATCCTGAACAACCGCCCGACGGCCGGCACCGACCCCACCTCGGCGTGGCTGGTGACGACCGCCGGCATCAGCCCGGCCAAGTACAAGAACATCGAGAAGTTCGTCACCGGGCGGAGCGGGGCGTACCGCGTGCGGTCGGTCGGCTACTTCGGCATCCCCGGCGGGCCGTCGGCCAGCGTGGAGGCGGTCATCGAGGTGGTGGTCGAAGACCCGGACGGCCTGGGGGCCATCGCCAAGCCGCGGATCGTGTACTTCCGCGACAACACCGACATCGGCCGGGTGTTCGACGACCTGCCGCGGTAAGCCGGGTCTGTTCGGGTGGCCGACTCTCGCCGAGAGTCGGGGAGGGGGTTCGGCGTGGGTGACGAGCGTGGAGTTGTGTGGTGGTGTAACGCGCTCCACGCCGGCTTCCCAGGTGGAGCACCCCGTCCGACTCTCGGCGAGAGTCGGCCACCCCTTACGAGCCCTGAAC
>JANNVG010000980.1:0-2217 GCA_031414395.1 Fimbriiglobus sp. | reverse complement strand
GCCGGACTTTTCGTGACGAAATGAAGAGTCCGGCACAGCCGGACCTACAAGACTGCGGCACGCACGGCGTGCCCTACTCCAACTCCGCCAGCCACGCCGCCGCGCTGGCGTCGCTTGGCATCCGCCAATCGCCTCGCGGGGATAGGCTTACGGACCCGACTTTCGGCCCGTCCGGCAGGCACGACCGCTTGAACTGGTTGGCGAAGAACCGCGTCAGGAACACCCGCAGCCACCGCCTCACCTCGTCGGCCGTGTACGCCTTGTCGAACTTCGCCCGGCTCGCCAGAAACAGGATCTTCGCCGGCTCGCACCCCCACCGCAGGAAGTGGTACAGGAAGAAGTCCACCAACTCGTAGGGGCCGACGCTGCTCTCGGTGGCCTGGGCGATGCTGCCGTCGGCGGCGGTGGGAAGCAGCTCCGGCGAGATGGGCGTGTCGGCGATGGCGTGCAGTGTGCGGCGGGCTTCGCCGTCGAACTCGTGGTCGGCCGCCCACCGCACCAGGAACCGCACCAGCGTCTTCGGGATGCTTACGTTCGGGTTGTACATGCTCATGTGGTCGGCGTTGTATGTACACCACCCCAGCGCCAACTCGGACACGTCGCCGGTGCCGATCACGAACGCCGTGTTCATCAGCAGGTTCGTCCGCACGCGGGCCTGCACGTTCTCGAACACCAGGTCGCTCCGCTTGTCCGCCGGCAGTTGGCTCACCGCGTCGGTCAGCGTGTGAGTGGTGTGGCCGTCCAACGGGATGCCGAACGGCGAGTGGTGCAGTGCCCGCATCTCGGCCAGGCACAGCTCGCGGATGTCGATCTCCTTCACGCTCACGCCCAGGGCGGCCATCAGGGTGTGCGCGTTGCCCTTCGTGCCGGCGGTGGTGCCGAAGCCGGGCATGGTCAGTGCTTTGATCTTCTCACGGCTCACGCCGAGCGCGTCGAACGTCTTCGCCACCACCAGCAGGGCGAGCGTGGAGTCCAGTCCGCCGCTCACGCCGATACTCACCGCCGGCGTGCCGATGTGCCCCAACCGCTTGCCCAGTGCGGCGACTTGCGTGGCGAAGATCTCCTCGCACCGTTCGTCGCGGGTCAACGGGTCGGACGGCACGAACGGGTGCGGATCGACGTGCCGTTCGAGCACCGGCGTGCGCGGCTGCTCGGCCAGTTCAAACTGAACGCGACGAAACGCCGGCGTCTCTCGCCGCGAGTCGTGGAAGCTGTTGGCGATGACGCGATCACGGGTGATGCGGTCCAAATCCAGATCGGTGACGAGCAACTGATTGCCGCGGCGGAAGCGGGGCGACTCCGCAATCAGGCTGCCGTTCTCGGCGATCAGGCAGTGCCCGCCGAACACGAGGTCGGTGGTCGATTCTCCAACGCCCGACGCGGCGTAGATGTACCCGCTCACGCACCGCCCGCTCTGCCCGCTCACCAGTTGCTTGCGGTACGTCGCCTTGCCGATGATCTCGTTGCTCGCGCTCAGGTTGGCCAGCACCGTCGCCCCGCCCACCGCCTGCCGCGAACTCGGCGGGATCGGCATCCACAAGTCTTCGCAGATCTCGACACCCAGCACGAACCCGCGGTACTTCGGCGAGGTGCATTCAAACAGAACGTCGGTGCCGAACGGGGCGGTGTGTCCGGCGAGCCGAACGGTAGTGCTGATCGCGTTGAACGCCGGGGCGAAGTAGCGTGCGTCGTAGAACTCCTTGTAGTTCGGCAGGTGCGTCTTGGGGATCACGCCGAGCAGCTTCCCGCCGAGCAGCACCGCCGCCGCGTTGAACACCATGCCGTCGAGCAGCACCGGCAACCCCACCACCGCCACGCCGGTGAACGGCACGGCCAGCAGCTTCGCCAGCGCCTCCTCGGCCGCATCATGCAGCCGCTTGTGGTGGAACAAATCCCCGCAGGTGTACCCGGTGAGGCCGCACTCGGGGAACACGACCAGATCAACGCCGCGGTCGGCGGCGGCGAGCAGCAGGTCGGCGGAGCGGTCGGCGTTGAACGCGGGGTCGGCCACCCGCAGATCGGGACTTGCCGCCGCGACACGAAGGAAACCGTGGGTGGGCATGGCAGATCGGGAGGCGGGAGGCGGGCGGGGGTGTCGTTCGTTCTACCCGAGACCCGACCCCCCGTCCCCTGCTGTGGGGTTTGGACCTCACCCCCGGGCCCCCTCTCCATGATGGCGAGTGGGTGTCTGTCCGAGACCTCACCCCCCGGCCCCCT
>JANNVG010000979.1:0-2450 GCA_031414395.1 Fimbriiglobus sp. | reverse complement strand
CCGGGTGAGAGATCACCCACCCGGTCACTCCGTTCCCGGTTCCATGTGTTTTGGAGAGATCACCCACCCGGTCACTCCGTTCCCGGTTCCATGTGTTTTGGAGTCTTCCATGTCCATCTTCTTCCTCGCCGCCTTCGCTCTGGCCGCCGACACCGACAAGCCGCTCGGCACGCTGTCCGAGAAGTACGAATCGGGCGGGCGTGGGCCGGCCACCGTGTCCACCGGCAAGGGCGACCCCGGCGGGGTGAGCTACGGCACGTACCAACTGGCGTCGAAGATCGGCCGGGCGGACCAGTTCGTGGCGAAGTATTACGCGGACGAGTTCAAGGGGCTGAAGGGCGGGACGGACGAGTTCACGAAGAAGTGGAAGGAACTGGCCGCGAAGGACGCCGACGGGCTGAAGAAGAACGAGCACCAGTTCATCAAGGACACGCACTACGACCCGCAGGCGGCGAGGTTGGCGAAAGACTCGAAGCTCGACGTGTCGAAGCGGTCGGCCGCGTTCCGGGATGTGGTGTGGAGTACGGCGGTCCACCACGGGCCGAACACCGACGTGATCGTCGTCGCGGCGAAAAGCCTGCTGACCGAGGGCAAGAAGCTGGACGACGTGACCGACGAGGCGCTCATCAAGGCCATCTACGCCGAGCGTGGGCGGAAAACGGAGGACGGCAAGCTGGCCCGCTTCAAGGGCGTGAGCGAGGAGTGGATCCCGGCGCTCACCAAGCGGTTCGAGAGCGAGCAGAAGGACGCGCTGGAGATGCTGAAGAAGGAGCAGAAATAGCCTGCGGCCGAACTATAGGCTCACCTGCTGGGAACGGCTTTGCGACCCCGGTCGCATGCACCGTCTGGTTCGGTGTGCTTTTGTCTGCGGCGACGCCACCACAGCACCAACCGATCCCACCACAGCGGCGCAGCGATGGGTAGGTAGAGCTCCCGCATGCTCAGCCGTCCCGGCTCCGGGAACGGCGACAGGGCTGGGAACGCCCCGTTGGCTACCTCCCCGAACTCCCGGCTCCGCCACACCAGCCCCTCGGACTCGGCGAGCGACCAGAACTCCACGGTCTGCATCCGCTGCCGTAGGTCCGCGGTAGCAGTGACGATCTCCATGCGGTAACTGTCCCAGAACGTGTCTTCAAAGCGGGGGTCGGTCAGCAACGCGATGGTCTCGCCCTGCCGCTCGATGACCCAGCCGGCGTCACGACCGCAGTTTGTCTCCCAGATGCGTAACCTCTGGTCGTATCTTCGCACTCCCGGTAGCCCTCCGTCGTCGGACTTGGTACTCGCGCGCGTCAGTCAGCCGCATTGTGCGCGATACTTGATCCAAGTTTGCCGGTCGTCCTGCGAACAGCCACATTCACGCTACTTCTGGTACACCGCCTTCGGGTCGAACACCCGTTCGCCGACCACACGTAGCTCCTCTTCGCCGGACAGCTCGCGGAAGAAGCAGCTCTCGTACCCCTCGTGGCAAGCCGCCCCGCCGACCTGCTTCACCTTCAGCAGCACGGCGTCGGCGTCGCAGTCGATGGCGATGCTCTTCACCTCTTGCACGTGCCCGCTCTCCTCCCCCTTCCGCCACAGCTTGTTCCGGCTGCGGCTGAAGTACACCGCTCGCCGCGTCCGGACGGTCTCGCGGAACGCCTCCTCGTTCATCCACGCCACCATCAGCACGGTGCCGGTGTCGGCGTCCTGGGCGATGGCACACACCAGCCCGCCCGCCTTCTCGAAGTTCAACATGCATCCCTCTCGGTGTGGGGTGTACTCGGCGTGACCAGTCAGGTACAGTGTACTCACCACCGATTGCGGCCCCTGGGAGCGGCCCGCCCATGTCTGCCAGCGAACCCAAATACGATAGCGCCGTTCACGATGTCCAGAACGATGGCGACGACGACACCGCGTGGGTGCGGCTGGTGTATCGCTACCAATCGCAAATCACCCTGTGGTGCCGCAAGCTCGGCCTGCAACTGGCCGACGCCGAGAACGTGACCCAGGAAGTGCTCGTCCGGCTCACGCGGAAAATCCACCTGTACGACCCGAAGAAGGCGCCGTTCGCCACCTGGCTGCGGCGGGTGACGGTCCACGTCGCGCGGAACTACGTGCGGAAGCAGACGAAGGCGGCCACCGGCTCGGGCGACACCGAGCAGATGATGCGGCTGCAAGAGGTGCAGGACGACTCCGAGAGCTATTGGGACCGCATCAACTCCGACGCCGACCGCGCGATGCTCGCCCGCGCCCTGGCCCGCACCCGCGAGAAGGTGACGCCGGAGGCGTGGCGGGTGTTCGAGTTGGCCGCCATTCAGAAGCTGGCGGGGGGGGAGGTGGCCGAGTTGCTCGGGGTGAGCGCCCAGAGCGTGTACTCGGCTCGCCACCGGGTGATGCAGGTGCTCCGCGAACAAATGGCGGAGCTGGCGGCCGAGGGGGAGTAATGTGGAACCGGGAACGCAGTGACCGGG
>JANNVG010000978.1:0-9417 GCA_031414395.1 Fimbriiglobus sp. | reverse complement strand
AAGAGCGTCCGGTCGTCGGAGGCCTTCGTCAAGTTGGCCATGATTCACCTCATGCTCAACCGGCTGAAGCCGAAACATGTGGACGCCGAGTTCCAATATCACAATGCCGCTTAACACCACCTTGTGGGACAGTCACTTAGTCGGTGGGGCGGACGCCGACCTCATCACAGGTAAACTTCTCGTAGACCTGAAGACGACAAAGAAAGGTGAGGTCGATGCCCCTCACCTGGATCAACTGTTCGGGTACTTTCTCCTCGCTCGACGGCAACGCTCCGTCGATCCCTCTTTTCCCGAAGTCAACCAGGTCGCACTCTACTTCTGTCGCCACGCTCACCTGATGACGATTGATACCGCGACCTGGACGACGAATCCGAATTTCGCAGGCGTGGAAGAGTGGTTTTTCCGACATGCCGATCAAGTGTACGGCGTGCCCGGCTGATTCACCCCGTACTCTTGGCGATAGGCGTTGTCCGGCTGACACAAGCGTGGCGGGCTACCGCGCAGTGTACCCGCCGTCCACGTACAGCACGGTGCCGGTCACGTAGGCGGCGGCATCGGACGCTAGGAACACCACCGGGCCGACCAGTTCGGCCGGCTGGCCCCAGCGGTCCAGCGCCGTGCGGTCCGAGAACGCCTTCTTCTCCGGGTCACTCAGCAGGCTCATCGGCATGTCGGTGAGGAACGGGCCGGGGGCGATGCAATTCACCGTCACCCCGCTCGGCCCCAGGTCGATGGCGCTCGCCCGCGCCAGCCCGTGCAGGGCCGTCTTCGTCGCCGAGTACGCGTTCCGCTTCTCCTTCGACACCTGCCCCATGATGCTGCTGATGTGAATCACCCGCCCCCACTGGCGGGCCTTCATGCCACCGGCCAGTTCTCGCGTCAGGGCCATGCACGAACTCAGGTTCACTTCCAGAATGCGGTCCCACACGTCGTCGGTGATCAGGTCGATGGCCTGCGGCTGATTCATCCCGGCGTTGTTCACCAGGATGTCGATCTGGCCCATCCGGTCGGTCGCGGTGGCGGCCAGCTTCTTCACGCTCGCCCGGTCGGCCACGTCCACGGTGGTGTACCCGCCCTTCCGCCCGGTGCCCGCCAGGATGAAGTCGAGCGACTCCTTCAGTTCGGCCTCGTTCCGCGAGGCGATGAACACGTCCGCCCCGGCTTCGGCCAACCCGCGGGCCATTGCCCGGCCGAGGCCTTTGTTGCCACCCGTAACGAGTGCGGTTTTTCCAGACAGGTCGAACGGCGAACGGCTCATGAGGGTGTTCCCGAAGGGTGAGCGGGTGTGCAATCGCCGACAGCGGCTGACGGAGAATCTGGCAGCCCGTTTTCGATTGTGAAGAATTCCTGAACGGCCGTGTCAGCGCGGGGTCGGCCGTCGCGTGTAATGTAGTAATCCGCTCGCGGTCGCACGCCCCCCGCCCACTCGCTCCATGCGGCCGACGACGGAACTCTCCACCCCTTTCCACCCACTCTCCTTATGGGTCTGGAAGCGGACACCGTCGTCGCCTGTCTCCTCCGGCATCGCCTGCGACTCGTCGCGGCGGCGACCGGGATGGTCCGCAATCCGCACGACGCCGACGACATCTTCCAACAAGTGGTGCTGTCCGCCCTTGAGTCGCGGGACCAGTTGCACGACGCCGAACACCTGCTCGCGTGGGCGGTGCGGACGGTGCGGCACCGGGCCATCGACTTCGCCCGGCGGAAGATGCTCGGCGGGCTGTCGGATCGCGTGCTGGATTTGCTCGAAGCGGAGTGGGGCGACCCGGCCGGCGGGGTGCCGTCGGATCAGGCGGAAGCCCTGTGGGGGTGCCTGGAGAAGCTGACCCCGGCCGCCCGCACGCTCATGACGTTGCGGTACTACGACGGCCTGCCGGTGCCGCTCATCGCCGACCGCATGAACCGCACCACCGACGCCGTCTACCAACTGCTCTCCCGCACGCACCGCGCCCTGCGAACGTGCGTGGAAGTGGAGACGAACGGCGCCGGCGGGGAAGTGGAATCGACACTCAAGGCCCGGTCCCAGGAGGGCCAGTCGTGAACGCCCGCGATGCCGCCCTCGACCGCCTGCTCGCCCGCTACTGGGACGGCACCCTCTCGCCCGCCGAGTGGGACGCCCTGAACGCCCGGCTGGAATCCGACCCCGACGCCCGGCGGTGGTTCCGCGAGCTGTGCGTCCACGCGGTGGTGGCCAATGAAGCGGGTGTGCCCGCGGAAGCAGCGCCGACGAGTCCGGCCCCAACCCCGCGCGCCCGAGTCAGCCGGCGGGTGGCACTCGGCTTCGGGCTGGGCACCGCCGCCGGGCTGGGCGCCGGGTTGATCGCAAACAGCTTGTGGAATCAGGTCGCCCCGCCGGCCGTTCCCCTCGTCGGCGCGAAGGTGACGTGGGTCCGCGGGCAGGTGTTCCGCACCCGCTCCGACGTGCCCGTCGTGGCCGGCGACATCATCCCCACCGGCGGCGGCGTGTCCACCGTCGGCCCGGTGTCGTCGGCCGTGCTCGAACTGACCGACGGTTCCACCCTGTGCCTGTCGGCCGACACGACGGTGACGGTCGGCGACAACGGCGAGCGGGTGCTGGTGGATCAGGGCGGGGCGACGGCCGACCTGCGGCCGGCCTCCGACGACCGCCCGGCGGTGGCCGTCGGCACGCACATGGTCGGGCTGTCGACCACCGCCGGGGCGGACATCGACCTGAGCGGCGGCACGCAGACGGAAGTGAACGTGCAGCGCGGGCGCGTGGCGTGCGACACGAACGGCGTCCGCACCGACTTGCGGAACGGCGAACTGCTGACCGTCGGGGCGGACGCCAAGCCGACCGTCCGCCCGACCCCCATCCTGCCCGACAACTTCACCCTCGACATCCGCGAGCGTCTGCCCGAGGGGTGGCGGGTGGGCACCCGTGACGAATCCGCCGCCGGCCCGCTGCTGGTGCCGCAACTGTGGTACGACCCGTACCACTCGGCCCAGATGTATCAGATCCGCTCGCACCAGAACTGGGTCCGCGGGCTAGTGCGGCTGTTCCCGGACTCGGTGGTGACGACCCGCTACCGGGCCGACCGCACGGGCGACGGGCAGGTGGTGCTGGTGGTCCGCCGCCCGCGGTCCACGTTCAAAGATTCCGGCTGCCTGGTGTGGGAGAGCCAGTTCCTGGCCACCGCGCCGGGCGAGTGGCGGACGCTGACGGTGAAAGCCGGCGAGATGCTGGAGAACAAAGAGGGTCCGCGGTTCGCCCCCCCGTGGGTGGCCTTCCTACTGATCTTCAACACGCACACCGAGGACCTCGGTCTTCGGGTGGCCGACTTCCGGGTGACACGCCCCGGATCGGCCTGACCCAGGTTTCCCCCCTGGGGTTTTCGTCCCCTTTTCCACGAGGTCTCTCCAATGACCCGACGACGCAGCGGGTTCACCCTGATCGAGCTGCTGGTGGTGATCGCCATCATCGCGATCCTCATCGGCCTACTCCTGCCGGCCGTCCAGAAGGTGCGGGAAGCCGCCGCCCGCATGCAGTGCAGCAACAACCTGAAGCAGATCGGCCTGGCCATCCACAACTTCGAGAGCGCCAACCAGGTGTTCCCGACGGCCGGCGGGTGCAGCCAGCAGTACTGGGACGAACAGAACACCGCCGCCTACGGGTACGAGAACGCCGGCTGGATGTACCAGATCCTGCCGTACATCGAGCAGGACAACTTGTTCCGCCTGCGGCCGGGCCAGGGGTGGTTCGGCGGCGGCACGCAGTCCCTCGCGCAGTCCAAGGTGAAGACGTACAACTGCCCGTCCCGCCCGGAGCGGCTGGCCAACCTGGGCTGGACCACCGCCACCCTCGGCGACTACGCCGGCGTGATGGGCACGTGGGGCGTGGCCAACTGGGGCTTCCAGTGGGACAACAACCAGGACGTGAACCCGAACGAGCGCAGCCTGGTGTGGGCCGGCATCCTGGTGAAGGGCGGGCACGTGAACAAGTCCGTCACCCCGGCGCGGGTCACCCGCATGGGCGGGGTGACGATGACGGGCATCACCGACGGCACGTCGAACACCCTGATGGTGATGGAGAAGGCCGTGTGGAGCCGCAACTACTCGATCACCGTGGGCGCGTGGGACTGGTGGGAGCTGATGGGCTACCACCACAACGCCGACTGGGGCACCATGCGGACGACCGGGTTCGGCCCGCCCATCGCCGACACGGGCGTCCGCCCGAGCTGGCTGGTCGGTCAGGCCAACGGCAACGGCCGCTGGCCGGAGTTCGGGTTCGGCTCGGCGCACACCGGCACGGCCATCGCAGTGTTCGGCGACGGGTCGGTGAAGAACGTCCGCATGAGCGTCGATCAGGCCACGTTTGATCGCCTCGGCGCGCGGGCGGACGGCCAAGTGATCAACGCCGACTCGTACTAACCCACCCGCCAACGGGGGCAGCGCGGCCGCCCGCACTGCCCCTTCCCATTGCCACAGGTGTGTCGTGACCCGTCATCTGTTCCTGATCGCCGTCACCGCCTCGGCCGTGGCGCTCGTGGCCGGCTGTGGGCCGGGCGACGCGCAGTCGAAAATGATCGCCGAGAGCAACAAGACGAACCTCCAGCGGCTGTCGAACCTGTACATGAAGTACCAGTCGAGGAACGGCTGGAAGGGGCCGAAGGACGAGGCCACCTTCAAGGCGTTCATCCAGGGGGACGACCCCACGTCGCTCAAGGACATGGGCGTCAACCCGGCCGCCCTGGACACGCTGTTCGTGTCCGAACGGGACCAGCAGCCGTTCAAAGTCCGCTACGCCGTCGCCGGCGGCATGGGCGCCACGGACGCCGTCGTCTTCGAGACCGTCGGCGCGGGCGGGAGACGTCAGGTCGGGTTCACCGGCATGACGGTCGAAGAGGTGGACGAAGCCCGCTGGAACGAGTTGTTCGCCGGCAAGGGCAAACCCCCGAACCCTCAAGGGGTGGGCCGGCCGAGCGGCGGGCCGCCGCCCGGCGCACAGGGCGGGCGATAACGACATCCGAATAGCGGGCCGGGAGGCAGCTCTCGGCCCGCCGCTTTCAGTACCCGGCGGTGCCCAGGTCGGCCGTGTAGTTCTCGTACCGCATGTACTGCCGCAGGTAGGTGAGCGTGATCTGGCCCGTCGGCCCGTTCCGCTGCTTGGCCAGATGCACCTCCAGCACGTTGTCCTCCTGCGACTTGTCGAACCGCGCCGGCCGGTGCAGCATCATCACCGTGTCGGCGTCTTGCTCGATGGAGTTGTGAACGACGATCCCGTTCGCCACGAAGTTGTGCGGCCCCGGAACCGTCAGGTCGTACACCTCTTCTACGCCGTCCGGGGTGAGGGCCACCACGTCGTCCCAATACAGGTCGCTGTCGGCGAGTGTGTCGAGGAACGGATCGCCTCCCACAGCATTGGCCACCCGTTTCAGCCGGTCGCGGCTCACGTTCGCCTTGTACAACGTCGTCCCGGCGAACGCCATCCCCAACCCCGCCTGCATCTCCCGCATCGTGATGTGGTTTCGGGTCATCGCCGGTCGGACGTGCGTGTGCCACACTTCCATCGGGATCACGTCCCGGTTCGTCCGCCCCGTTCGACTCGTGTGGTGCGCCACGCACGCCCGAAGCGCGACCGTCTGCCGCTCGCCCACCGCCCCCACCTCGCTTGCGAACGCCAACTGATCCTCCTGGCCCATCACGAGGACATGGAACTGGTCCCGCCCCTTCGCCCCTTGTGGCCGACGACACAGGACGGCGTTCACCCCGAATCGGGTGAGCAGCTCCTGGACGTCCCGGCCCAGTCGTTCGCTACTGGAGGCGTAATACACGGCCGGGTGGCGAGAGAGGCCGGACGGCGGACGGATGCACCCGTCGGTCGACCAAAGGTGCGCCAGAAAGCGTGCGACCACCGCGTTCGACTGGCGGAACATCGCGTCGGGTATGAACTTCTCGAACGACCGGAAGCCGAACGCGCCCAGGCCGTCGAGCCACTCCGCGACGGGGTTTCGGACGCCGTGGGTGAGGCGTGCGGCGGACGACAGGTAGACCTGGTACCAGTTCCGCTCCGGGTTGATGCGGGGGGCGATGCGGTCGCCGAATACGCCGCGAGCCGTGGCCGCCACCAACTCGGCCAAGTCGTGATCCTTTGTCGTGTACTGAATGCTGTGCCGTGGCAGGGTACACCCGTCCCCGATGAGGCTTCCGAGAAGGGCAGCCTGTTCGAGCGAGATGTCGCCAGACGGGTCGAGCGGTTGGGAACTGCGCCGCGGGACGGCGATTCGGTCTCCCGCGGACAAGTCGTCCAGCCGAAGCCACCCACCGAACCCGCGGAACGGGTGGTTGGCCGTCGCACGGATGGTCCGGCCGAGACGGGTTGTGAGCCGGTACACTTGCTTCCGCCCGGTCGAGAACGCGGCGGATACGGCAGCCGGTTCGAGTTTCAGCGTCCGCTCGTTCAGCGCCCACACGCGGAATCCCGACCGCTTGCACAAATCGCGGATCGGCACCCGCTCACCCGTGTCGGCCATTCGGATGAGGGTTTCGCCGGTCAGGCACCCACTCTCGCGCAGGTCCGACAGCCGCGGCGTGTGGTCCTGGCGGTCTTCGCTCCCGCGGTTCACTTGCGCCAGCGCGATGACCGGGATTTGCAGTTCGCGGGCCAGGAACTTCAGCCGCCGGCTGATCTGCGCCACCTGCTCCTGGCGGGGATCTTTGCGGCTCTCCGGCTCGATCAGTTGCAAGTAGTCGATGACCACCAGCCGCAGGCCGTGCCGCAATTTCAGCCGGCGGGCGTTGGCGGCGATGCGGAGCATGGTCTGTTGCGGGGCGTCGTCGATGAACAGTTTGACGAACCCGTCGCGGGCGTTCCCGCGGAGCGAGTCCTGGGCGGCGATCAACTTCTGGATGTCGTCCGACGCCAGTTGCCCCTTCCGCACTTTGTGGCTGTCCACCCGGCTCTGACAACACAGCAGCCGCTCGGCCAGTTCCACCTTCGCCATCTCCAGGCTGACGAAGAACGCCGGCAGTTTCTCTTCGACCACGACGTGCCGGATCAGGTTCAGCGCGAAGGCCGTCTTTCCTACGCTCGGCCGCGCGGCGATGATGACGAGTTCGTTGTTGTGCAAGCCGACGGTCAGGTTGTCCAGGTCCACGTACCCGGTCGGGATGCCGGTGCCGGTCAAGTCGCCGCGGGCCTTGGCGTCGATGCGGTCGAACGCCTCGGTCATGGCGTCCACGAGGGTCTTCGTCACCCCCACCGTGCCCTTCTCGGCGATCTCCAGCACCTTCCGCTCGGCCATGCCCAGCAGTTCGTCCGCGCTCATCACCCCGTCGTAGGCGTCGCGGAGCAGCTCGGTGTTGGCGTGAATCAGGTTCCGCACCACCGCCTTGTCGCGCACAATGCGGGCGTAGTACTCGGCGTTGGCGGCCGTCGGGGCGGCGTCCCACAGTTCGGCGATGTACGCCACCCCGCCCACGTCTTCCACCTGCTTCCGCTGCTTGAGCGTCTCGAACAGGATGGGCAAATCGACCGGCTTGCCCTCGTTGTACAGGTCCACGATGGCCTGAAAGACTTTCTGGTGAGCGTCGAAGTAGAAGTTCTCGGCGGTGACGATGTTGAGCAGGTCGTTCAGCACCGGGTTGTCGCGGAGAATGCTCCCGATGACGCCCATCTCGGCCTCGCGGCTCTGCGGCGGAAGGCGGTCGTGCATCAACTCGGCGGACATGGGTAAACCCCGGAGGTGGCGTGAGGGGGATAGCAGGCGGCGGGCGGGGGGTCAAGCCGATGGCCCAGGGGTCCAGGGCTGTTCAGCGGTGCAGATGGGGTGGTTTGCGTAGGGTGGGTCCGAGCGAGCGGAGCGAGCCGAGACCCACGGAATCCGCCCACGTGAGTCGGCGCGTGCGAGGCGCTCGCTGGACCCACCCTACACAAACCCGATCTCTGAGCCGCCCCGCCCAGGGGTCAGAGCGCAAGCCCTCGGGCCTGCATTTCGCCGGCGGTTCCGGGTCGGGCGCAAGGAACTTCGTGTTGCACGATTCTCGGATGCGCCCCAAGATGAGTGGACCGTTTCCGGCCCCCCTCTCTCGGCCGACCGGGTGGCGTTCCCCCGCTTGACGACCCCCGCCCCGGAGTGTTTCCATGCCCCCGTTCGTGCGGACACGGCTGTCCGCCATGATGTTGCTATTTTACAGCTCACTCGGGGCGTGGGCCGTCACGATCGCAACTTACCTGAAGAAGCCGGCGGCGGACGGCGGGCTGAACTTCGACAGCCACCAGGTCGGGCTGATCTTCTCCACGTTCGCCATTGGGGGCGTGCTGGCCAACCCGCTCGTCGGGCTGCTGGCCGACCGGCTGTTCCGCGCTGATCGCCTGTTCTCCGTCATGAGCATCGCCTGCGGGCTGTTCCTCGTCGGTGCGTGGCAGTGGTGTGAACTCCGCGAGCCGGTGCTGGCCGGGGCGACCGCCGACGTGCTGAAGGCCGAAACCGACGTGACGTTCTACGGCCTGTTCGCCGTGCTGATGGCGTACTCGCTCTGCCTGCAAGTGGCCGTGCCGCTGGTGGCGGTCATCAGTTTGCGGAACCTGCCCGACCCGTCGCGGCAGTTCAGTCGCACCCGCCTGTGGGGGACGGTCGGGTGGATCGTCGTCGGGCTGCTCATGGGGTTCGTCATCGCCCCGGTGTCGAGCCAGCCGTTCCTGATGGCGGCGGTGCTGGCGGTGGCCGTCGGCGTGTACGGGTTCACCCTGCCGCGGACGCCCCCCAGAGGGCACGGCAAGTCGCTCGGCGAGGCGCTCGGCCTGCCCGCGTTCGGCCTGTTCAAACACCGCTCGTTCGCCGTGTACTTGGCCTGCGGGCTGACGCTGTCGGTCATGAACCAGTTCTACGGCGTCTACGGGCACGCCTACCTGACGGCCACCAGGTGGGCCGAGGCCGAGCGGTGGATGGTGATCGGGCAGGTGGTGGAGGTGGGGTGCATGTTCGCCATCCCGCTGCTCGACCCGAAGCGGACGATGAAGTGGCTGATGCTGGCCGGGGCGGTGGGCGGGGTGGTGCGGGGGCTGACGATGGCGTGGGGCGAGCCGTGGGCGGTCATGGCCGTCGGCGTGCCCATGCACGGCTGGCAGTTCGCCTTCTACTTCATCACCGCCACCACGTTCGTGGACCGGCTGGCCCCGCCGCACCTGCGGGCGAGCGCCCAGGCCATCGCCGCGTTCGTCGGCGGCGGGGTTGGCCCGCTGGTGGGGAACGCACTGGCCGCCGAGGTGATGAACCGCTGCAAGACAGGCGACGGCACCGACTGGGGGCCGTTCTGGCTGGTGCCGGCGGTCGGGTGTGCGGTCGCCGCCGCCGGCTTCGCCGTACTCTTTCGCACGCCGGCCGACACGCCCGCCCCGGTGGTGGTGCCGTCGCACCCGCCCCACGCGCGGGATACGGCCGACGAACCGAGCAAAGT
>JANNVG010000977.1:0-4433 GCA_031414395.1 Fimbriiglobus sp. | reverse complement strand
GGGGGCCGCGGCTCGTCAAGGCTACCATTCCGCCCCGCTTCGGGGTACAACTTGGGCCTCTCTCCCGGTTGTCCTCGCGAGGGCGGGCCATGTTCCGTGCGACTCTGTCCGTGCTGGCGGTCCTTTCACTGACAGCCCTGTGTCACTCGGCCGACGTGAAGCCCGACGCCTACCTCGTCGGTGTCGCCGAGATCGACATCACGCCGAAAGACCCCGTCCGCCTGAACGGGTTCGGCTCCCGCCGCGACGAGCACGTCGGCGTCAACCACCCGGTGTTCGTGCGGGCCATCTCCATCCGCCATGCCGACGACACCGAACCGCTGGTGCTGATGACCGTGGACGTGCTCGGCATCACCGCCGAACACCGGGCGGAGTTGGTGAAACGGCTGAAGGGGAAGGTGACTTCGGAGCGGCTGGCGATCACCGCCACGCACACGCACTGCGGGCCGATGGTGAGCGGGGCGAATCCGACCCTCTTCGGCGTGCCCATCCCCGACGACCACCTGAAACACATCGCCGCCTACACCGTCACCTACCTCGACAAGCTGGAGCAGGCGGCGGTCGAAGCGGTGAAAGACCCCAAGCCGGCCCACCTGTATTGGGGTGTCGGCACCGTCGGGTTCGCCAAGAACCGCCGCCCGCAGCCGAACGGCCCGACCGACCACGACCTGCCGGTGCTGCTGGTGAAGGACGCGAAGACGGCCACCGTGCGGGCGGTGTACACCGGGTACGCCTGCCACTGCACGTCGCTCACGCACAACAAGATCAGCGGGGATTGGGCCGGGTACGCGGCGGCGGGCCTCGGCCGGGCGTTCCCCGGTGCGGTCGGGCTGGTGTCCATCGGGTGCGGGGCCGACCAGAACCCGGACGCCCGCGAGCCGGGTGACAAGGACGAAGCGGCCATCGTCCGCGGTCGCATGATCGCGGACGATGTGAAGCGACTGGCCGGCGGGTTCCTCGCCCCGATTCACGGCAAGCCGGTTTGCACGCTGAAGTCGATTTCGCTCCCGCTCGCCGACCACCCCGACCGCAAAGGCTGGGAGAAACTGGCCGAGCAGAAGAACGCCATCGGCCACCACGCCCGCGTTCAGTTGGCCAAGCTGGACCGCGGCGAGAAGCTCGTCACCGCCATCGACTACCCGATTCAGACGTGGGCCTTCGGTGAGAGTTTGGCGATGGTGCATCTGCCCGGCGAGGTGGTCGTCGATTACGGCCTGCGGCTGAAGGCCGAACTCGACCGCTCGCGGGTGTGGGTGACGGGTTACGCCAACAACAACCCGTGCTACATCCCGTCCGAACGCATCTTGAAAGAGGGCGGGTACGAGGGCGGCGGGGCGATGGTGTACTACGACGTGCCGACCGCGTTCAAGCCGGGCCTCGAAGAACCGATCGTGAAGGAAGTGAAGGCGCAGTTGCCGAAGTTCGCTTCGCCGACCGACGCCACGAAACTCGGCGGCACCAAGCCACTCTCCCCGCAGCAGTCGCTCGCCACCCTCCGCGTCGGGCCGAAGATGGTGGTGGACTTGGTCGCGGCCGAGCCGCTGGTGAGCGACCCCGTCGCCATCGCGTTCGGGCCGGACGGCAAGCTGTGGGCGGTGGAGATGCTGGACTACCCGAGCGGGAAGACGGGTAAGTTCGAACCGGGCGGGCGCGTGCGGTTCCTCGAAGACACGAACGGCGACGGCACGTTCGACACGGCCACCACGTTCCTGGATGGGTTGCCGTTCCCCACCGGTGTGCTGCCGTATCGCACAGGTGTGCTGGTCTGTGCTGCCCCCGACATCCTGTACGCCGAGGACACGAACGCGGACGGCAAGGCCGACAAGGTGACGAAGCTGTTCAGCGGGTTCGGCACTGGCAACTATCAGGCCCGCGTGAACGGCTTGGCCTACGGCCTCGACGGCTGGGTCTACGGCTCGTGCGGGCTGTTCGGCGGGGAGATCACGTCCAGCAAAACGGGTAAGAAAACCAGCCTCGGCGACCGCGACTTCCGCATCAAGCCGGACACCGGCGAGATCGAGCCGGCCGTCGGCCGCACCCAACAGGGCCGCGTGCGGAACGACTGGGGCGACTGGTTCGGGTGCGACAACTCGAACCTGGCGTGGCACTACCCGCTGGCCGATCACCTGGTGAAGCGGAACCCGTTCGTCGCCCCGCCGAACCCGACGGTGAACCTGGCCCCCGACAACAAGCTGTACCCGCCGCGCGCAATACAGTTGTTCAACCTGTCCGGGGTCGGCGGGCGCACAACCGCCGCGTGCGGCGTCGGCGTGTACCGGGACTCGATGCTGGGCACGGACTTCACCGGCAACGTGTTCACCTGCGAGCCGGTGAATCTGGTGGTCACGCGGCGGATGTTGAAACCGAACGGCAGCACCTTCACCGCCGAGCGCGCCGCGGCCGAAGCCGACAAGGAGTTTCTGGCCGGCCTCGATCCGTGGTTCCGCCCGGTGATGGCGACCACCGGCCCCGACGGCGGGCTGTGGGTGGCCGACATGTACCGGTTCGTGATCGAACACCCGCGGTGGATCCCGCCCGGCGAACTGGCGAAGGTGGACCCGCGGGCCGGCGCCGGGCTGGGCCGCATCTACCGCGTGCGGCCGGAGGGCGACAAGCCGAAGGCGTGGCCGCGGCTGGACACGATGACCACGGCTGAACTGGTGGCTGCACTCGATTCGCCCAACGGCTGGCAGCGCGACACGGCGACCGAGATGCTGACGTGGAAGGCGGACAAGGGGGCGGTGCCGCTGCTCGTGAAACTGCTTGACGCGAAGCGACCGGAAACGCGGCTGCACGCGATGGCCGCGCTCGACCGCCTCGGCGGGCTGGAAAAGCAGCACTTGTGGAACGCGCTGACGGACGCGAACCCCGGCGTGAAGCGGCACGCGGTGCTGCTGGCCGAGCGATTCCTGAACGACCACCCGGCGGTGGCGAACACGGTGGCGAAGCTGGCCGACGACCCCGACCCGCAGGTGCGGTTGCAGGTGGCGTTCACCGTGGGCACGTGGACCGACCCGCGGGCCGGCGCGGTGCTGGCGCGGATCGCGGCGAAGGACAAGACCGACCCGTACACGCTCGCCGCGGTCGTGAGCAGCCTGAACAAAGACACGTTCGCCGGGTTCGTCGCTTCCCCCGCCGCCCTCGATCCCGCACTGTTGCCGAAGCTCATCGCCACGGCAATCGGGTTGGGCGATGACAAGGCGTTGTCAGTGCTGCTGGCGAAGGTGACGACGGCGGAGAAGGGCGCGTTCGCGGCGTGGCAGTTCGTGGCGGCGGAATCGGTGCTGGATGCGTGGCAGCGGGCGGCGAAGGGGAAGGAGCCGCCCGCGGGTGTGGTTGGCATGTTCGCCGCCGCTCGCACCGTGGCCGCGGATGCCAAATCGCCCGACGAGTTGCGCTCCGCCGCAGTGCGGCTGCTCGGCCGCGAGAAGGCGAAGGTGGCCGACGACATCGCCACGCTGTCTGCCCTGCTCGGCGCGAAGACGCCCTCCCCGGTGCAGTCCGCCGCTGTCGTTGCCCTCGCCCGTACCGCCGACGACAAGGCCGCGGACGCGCTCATCAAGGGGTGGAGCGGGTACACGCCGGCGGTGCAATCGCAAGTCGTTTCCACGCTGCTCGGTCGGCCGGCGTGGGTGCCGAAGGTGCTGGAAAACCTGGGCAACGGCACGCTCCCGCCGTCGGCCGTTCCCGCCGCCAGCCGGCAGGCGCTCCTCACAAGCCCGAACACTGTGCTGCGCGCTCAAGCCGAGAAGGTGTTCGCCGGAGCCGTGAACGCCGACCGCGCCAAGGTGATCGCACAGTATCAGCAGCAGTTGCCGAAAGCCGGCGACGTGGCGAAGGGGAAGGCGGTGTTCGCCAAGACGTGTGCGGCGTGCCACAAGCTGGACGGCGTCGGGCACGCGGTCGGCCCCGATCTGGCCGCGCTCGCCAACAAGTCGGCCGAGTACCTACTCACCGAGGTACTCGACCCGAACCGGAACCTGGACAACCGCTACCTGGAGTACGTCGTCAACACCACCGACGGCCGCACGCTGAACGGCCTGCTGGCGAACGAGAGTGCGGCGGGCGTGACGCTCCGGCAGGCCGACGGCAAGGAGGTGACTCTGCTGCGCGCCGACTTCGATTCGTTCAAAACGTCCGGGCGGTCGCTCATGCCGGAGGGGATGGAGAAGGACGTTCCGCCCGCGGCGATGGCGGATTTGATTGCGTACCTCACCAGCCGGGAAGTGCCGCCGAAGAAGCTGCCCGGCAACACGCCGGCGGTGGTGAAGCCCACTGACAACCGGCTGTCACTGCCGGCGGCGGCGGCCGAGATCCGCGGCGACACCATCACCTTCGAGACCGATCACGGCAACATCGGCTTCTGGCACGGGGCGAAGGACCACGCCGCGTGGCGGGTGGTGCTGCCCGCGGCCGGCGAGTTCGACGTGTAC
>JANNVG010000976.1:0-2310 GCA_031414395.1 Fimbriiglobus sp. | reverse complement strand
CGCGCCGGGATGCACGAGGGTGGCTAACGGGACTTGAACCCGCGACCTCCGGAGTCACAGTCCGGCGCTCTAACCAGCTGAGCTATAGCCACCGTGTTTCAACACCGCCTATGTTAACCCCACCCGGTCGGGTGGCAAGTGCGGCCACTCGTTCCCACGCTCCGCGTGGGAACGCTCGCCCCGCCACTCGGTCCCACGCTCCGCGTGGGAACGCTCGCCCCGACGCTCCGCGTCGCCGAGCGGTCGGGGCGCCGAGCGTCCCAGGAGCGTTCCCACGCGGAGCGTGGGAACGAGGTCGCTCCGGCGACCGCTCACCCGCACAGGTTCCAGCGTTCCCACGCGGAGCGTGGGAACGAGAGGTGGTGGTCATGCCCGTCCGCGTCGTCCCCGTCGAGTCGCAGCCGTTCGCCGAGAACTCCTACGTCGTGTGGGCCGACGGCCAGACCGCCGCGTTCGTCATCGACCCCGGGTTCGACCCGGACGCGATTGCCGAAGTGCTGCGCGGGAACCGCCTCACCCTGGCGGCCGTCGTGTGTACGCACGGGCACGTCGATCACATCGCCGGCAACGCCGAACTGAAGTGGCGGTTCCCCGACGCCCCCATCCTGATCGGCCGCGGGGACGCGGGCATGTTGTCCGACCCGGCGTCGAACCTGAGCGGCAACTGGGGGTTCCACATCGTCAGCCCGCCGGCCGATCGACTGCTCGACGACGGCGAGCGGATCACCATCGCCGCGATTGAGATGGAGGTGCGCGAGATCCCCGGCCACTCGCCCGGTCATGTGGTGTTCGTGCTGCACGGCGAAACCCCGCCGGTGGTGTTCGGCGGGGACGTGCTGTTCGCCGACGGCATCGGCCGCACCGACTTCCCCGGCGGCAGTTTCCCGCAACTGCGGGACGGCATTCACGCCAAGTTGTTCAACCTGCCGGACGACACCACCGTGTTCCCCGGCCACGGCCCGCCAACCACCGTCGGCCGCGAGAAGCGGGGCAACCCGTATGTCGGGCTGGGCACGGGGTGAAGACTCCTCCCTTTCCGCTTGCGTCCCCTTCGCACACCCCGAACAATCGTCTCACCCGCCGGCGTTCGCTCCTCCCCGCTTGGGCCAGTCATGCGGTTCACACTCCCGCTCCTCCTCTGCGCTTCGCTCGCCACCGCCGCCGACCCGTGGGCACTTCAGCCGGTCAAGCGGCCCGACCCGCCGAAGCTCGATGACGCGGGGACGAAGTGGGCGAAGACGCCGATTGATGCATTCGTCTGGGCGAAGCTGGCCGACAAGAAGCTCACGCCGAACGGCCCGGCCGACCCGCGAACTCTCCTCCGTCGTGTGCATTTCGACCTGACCGGCCTGCCGCCGTCGCCCGAGCAGATCGACACGTTCGCCAAGAACCCGACCGACGACGCCTACGCCAAGATCGTGGACGAGTTGCTGGCCAGTCCGCACTACGGCGAGCGGTGGGCACGGCACTGGCTGGACGTGGGGCGGTACGGCGAGAGCGACGGGTTCGAGCGGAACGCCCCGCGGCCGACCGCCTGGCACTACCGCGACTGGGTCATCAAGGCACTGAACGCCGACATGCCGTTCGACCAGTTCGCCAAGTTGCAACTGGCCGGCGACGTGTTGGACCCGGACGGCGACGGGGTGAAGGCGACCGGCTTCCTCGTGGCCGGCATTCACAACACTGTGCTTGGGGCGAACAAGGTGGCGAAGGACACCGCCCGACAAGACGAACTGGAAGACGTGATCGCCACCGTCGGGCAGACCTTTTTCGGGCTGACGGTGCAGTGTGCCCGCTGTCACGACCACAAGTTCGACCCGGTCGATCAGGGCGATTACTACCGCATGGCGGCGGCGCTCGGCGGGGTGACGCACGGCGAGCGGGCGACGGCAAAGAAGTCGTCGGGGCCGCCGGAGAAGGTGTTCGCCACGGTGAGCGCGGCGGTGCCGGCCACGCACATCCTTCACCGCGGGAGCGTGGAGAAGCCGCGGAAGGAGGTGACACCCGGCGGAGTGTCGTGCGTGCCGGGGGAAAGCGACTTCGACCTGACCGCGAAGGCGACCGACGGCGAACGCCGCAAGAAGCTGGCCGAGTGGATCGCCCGCGCGGACAACCCGCTGTTCACCCGCGTAATCGTGAATCGGCTTTGGCACCACCACTTCGGCGTCGGGATTGTCGATACCCCGAGCGACTTCGGCACGAACGGCGGCAAGCCGAGCCACCCGGAGTTGGTGAACTGGCTGGCGGCGGAGTTAGTGGGACCGACAGAAAACCTACCCCCCCCCGGCCCCCCCCTCCCTCAGAGGGAAG
>JANNVG010000975.1:0-3095 GCA_031414395.1 Fimbriiglobus sp. | reverse complement strand
GCCTCCCAGGCTGTTTCCGTTCGCCCCCCCGGTGGGGTTTGGGCTGGGGGGGGGGGTGGGGGGGGGCGGGGGGGGGGGGGGGGGGGGGGGGGGGGGGGGGGGGGGCCCGGGGGGGGGGGGGGGGGGGGGCCCGGGGGGGGGCGCCCGCCCCCCCCCACGGCCGCGGGTGGCGTCCGCTCGACGCGGGCAACTGGAACAGCGTGACGTTCAAGGACGGCGTCGGTTGGGCCGTCGGCCCCGACGGGCGGGTGGCCAAGTGGCGGTGACAGGCGAGCCGTCACCGGCCGGGGTCGATTCCCTCAACTCACTTGACTGCGTTCGCCTTGCGAGGGAAGATGTTGGTGTCTGACACACCTGCGGGAGGTCGGACATGGGGTGCGAGTGGGACGACGACAAGGCCGAAGCGAACGAGCGGAAACACGGGGTCACGTTCGCCGAAGCCGGCACCGCCTTCCACGACCCTCACGCCGCCATCTTCGCCGACGACACGCATTCCGATGACGAGGAGCGCGAGATTCTGATCGGGTACTCGGACCGGAACCGACTGCTGATTGTCAGTTTCACCGAGCGGCCACCCAACGTGCGGATTATCAGTGCGCGGGTGGCGACACCGCACGAGCGCCGGAAGCACGAACAACGCCCGGAGAGGGGATGACGCCATGAGCGACGAGTTGCGGGACGAGTACGACTTCGACTACACGAAGGCGAAGCCGAACCGCTTTGCCGCCCGGTTGAATGCGAGCGTGTTGTCGGTGGTACTGGAGCCGGACGTCGCCGTCGCCTTCCCCACCGCGGAGGCGGTGAACGCCGCCCTGCGGGAGCACCTGCGGACCCACCCCACGCCCGACCCGGCCGCGACCGACAGCGGGGCGTGAGTCGATGGCCCGACGGCCGAGGCGGTGAACGGAGCCGTCACCGGCCGGGGTTGATCTCTGACGTCTGACACACCGGCGGGAGGTCGGACATGGGGTGCGAGTGGGACGACGACAAGGCCGAAGCGAACGAGCGCAAACACGGGGTCACGTTCGCCGAAGCCGCCACGGCGTTCGACGACCCGTTGAGCCTGACGGGCTACGACCCGGATCACTCCGACGACGAGGACCGATTCATTACGATGGGGCAATCGGCGGAAGGGCGGTTGCTCATCGTCTCCCACACCGACCGCGGCGAGAACGTGCGGATCATCAGTGCCCGAGTCGCCAGCCGGGCCGAACGCAAGGACTACGAAGATGGCAACTTCCCCTGACCAGCCCACCGACGACCTGCGGCCCGAGTACGACTTCCGCTCCATGCGTGGGGTGGTGCGGGGTAAGTACGCCTCCCGCCCGAAACCGACTGTGCTGTCGGTGGTACTGGAGCCGGACGTCGCCGTCGCCTTCCCGACCGCGGAGGCGGTGAACGCCGCCCTGCGGGAGTACCTGCGGACCCACCCCACGCCCGACCCGGCCGCGACCGACAGCGGGGCGTGAGTTGGGGTGTCGCGTGCCCGCCCACCACACTTCACCGCCGATTCCCGAGACACCCGCGGGGCCGCTCGGGTATGCTCCGCGGGTGGTCACACTCCCCCCCGCAGGTGCGAGATGCTTCGCGTCCTCTCCCTGGTGGCACTGCTCGTCGGCAGTCTCTCGTTCGCCGCCGACCGGCCGAACGTCGTCATCCTGCTGGCCGACGACATGGGGTACGGCGACCTGGGCGCGCAGAACCCGCAGTCGAAGATCCCCACCCCGCACCTGGACAAGCTGGCGAAGGCCGGCACGCGGTTCACCGACGCGCACAGCTCGTCCGGCGTGTGTACCCCCAGCCGGTACGCCCTGCTGCACGGCCGCTACCACTGGCGGAAGTTCCACGGCATCGTCAACTCGTTCGACCAGACCATCCTGGATGCCGACCGCACCACCCTCGCCCAACTGCTGAAGGCTAAGGGCTACCGCACGGCGTGCGTGGGCAAGTGGCACCTCGGCTGGGACTGGAAGGCGATCCAGAAGCCGGGCACGAAACCGGGTGACAAGGGGTACGCACCCGAGGACTTCGACTGGACGAAGAAGATCCCCGGCGGGCCGCTCGACTTCGGCTTCGACCACTACTTCGGCGACGACGTGCCCAACTTCCCGCCGTATGCGTGGATCGAGAACGACCGCGTCGTCACCCCGCCGACGGTGCCACTGGCGACCCCCGGCAAGACGGCCGAAGGCGCGTGGGAGGCCCGCCCCGGCCCGTCGGTGAAGGACTGGGACTTCACCGCGGTGATGCCCAAGCTGACGGAACACGCGGTCGAGTGGATCGGCAAGCAGAAGGCGGACGAGCCGTTCTTCCTGTACCTGCCGTTCACCAGCCCGCACGCGCCCATCGTGCCGAGCAAGGAGTTCGGCGGCACTACGAAGGCCGGCGGGTACGGTGACTACATGGCGCAGACGGACGCCACCGTGGGGGCGGTGCTGGCGGCGCTGGCGAAGCACGGATTCGACAAGAACACGCTCGTGGTGTTCACCTCGGACAACGGCCCAGAGCGGTACGCCTACGACCGCGTGAAGACCCACCAGCACCGGAGCATGGGGCCGCTGCGGGGCCTGAAGCGCGCCTTGTGGGAGGGCGGGCACCGGGTGCCGTTCGTGGCGCGGTGGCCGGGCCAGGTGCCGGCGGACACCGTGAGCGACGCGCTGGTGAGTCACATCGATTTGTTCGCCACCATCGCCGCGATTGTCGAGTCGGACCTCCCGGCGAAGAGCGGCGAGGACAGCGTCAACCAGCTCGACCTGTTCACCGGCAAGGGGAAGGGCAAGCGGGACACGCTCGTTCACAACACGAATGCGAATGGGTACGCCGTTCGGCACGGCGATTGGGTGCTCATCGACGCGAAGACGGGCGGGGTGTCGGCAGTGCCGCCGTGGTACGACAAACAAGAAGGGTACACGGCGAACACACAGGCGGGCGAGCTGTACAACCTGAGAGACGACCTCGCCCAGAAGACGAACCTGTTCGCCGACAAGCCGGAGCGGGTGGCGGAGTTGAAGAAGAAACTGGCGGAGGTGCGTGGGCCGGCGAAGTGAATGCGGCGAGCCGAGCGGCGTGAGCCGCCGGGTTCATGGAGACCCGGC
>JANNVG010000974.1:0-7259 GCA_031414395.1 Fimbriiglobus sp. | reverse complement strand
CCGCTGCCGCCGCCCGACGCCGGCTCGCACCGCCGGCCCATCTGGTCGCCCAGGTCGATCAGGCACCTGCGCACCGACCCGCCCCTGCCCGGCACTTCGAGGATGCGGATGTGCCCGCACTCGGCCCCGGTCAGGTAGTCCGTGGTGCCGGGCGTCGGGTTGGCCCACCCGCCGCCGCCGCTCACGTCCACGGCGCACGGCATCATCCCGTACACCGCCACCCGCCCGAACCGCCCGGCCGGGATCGCCTCCAGCGTGACGACCACGCGGTCGTCGGCGGACGCGGGCACGCCGAGTGTGAGCACCGGCCGGCGGAGCCACGCGAACGCCGAAGCGGTGTCGGACAGGTCGTACCCGCCTGCGGCGGTGACGGCCGCCGGCTGGCCGGTGAGCAGTTGACCGCCGGTCTCGTTCTTCGCCAGCGCGACCACGTACCCGGTCGGCGCGGCCCGGTCCTTCGGGCTATCCGGCCGCCCCGGCTGCACGTGCTCGCGGGCAGCGGCCAGAGTCGCGTTCCACGCCACGGCCGCGATGTCTAAGTCGTCGCCGGGGCTGACGAAGGCGAACGGGTCGGCCATGTCAACTCCCGATGCCGAAGAGGGCGAAGTCGAAGTCGGGCAACACCTCGTGCAGCCGGAAGGCGGCCGGCCTCGCCACCCGCAGCGTCACGCCGGTCGTGTTGTCCTCCACGTCCTCGTACTCGATTTCGAGGTAGTCCCACCCGCACTTGTCCACCACCGCCACCCACGGCAACTGTTTGCCCGGCTCGTCCCGCAGACTGAACAGTTCGATCACCTGGGGCGACCGCAGGCCGAACCGGAAGTTGACCTTCGCCCGGCTGTTGGCGTCACTCGAAATGGTCGCCCCGATGAACGCCACCGACCCGGCCGAGCGGCGGTACCACGTGGCGTGGTTCTTGTGCCACACCGCCCCTTCCAGACGCGAGATGAACCCCATCGTCACGTAGTCGAACGTGATCTCGATGGTGAGCACGGAGGCCGGGTCTTCGATCTCGACCCCCTCCACCTCCTGGCCGTTGTAGTTGATGAGCAGGCCGTGATTCGGGGCCGCGCCGCCGCCGGCCCGCTCGTGGTCCACGATGCCCCCGGCGGGCTGCTTGATGCTGGTCATCAGCTTCGGGGGCCGCCCGCCGATCTCCAGCGTGACGTTCGGCCCGAGTGCGGCGGTGTCGCTCGCCGGCCCGGTGGGGGTGCCGCTCGGGTCGCCGCCCCCCGGCCCGGTGTCAGAGCCGGGCGTGTGCGTCGGGTCTTGGGCCGCCGCGTTCGACAGCTCCCACAGGTACGGGATGGTGGCGGAGTAGTTCCCGCCGTCCGCTTGGCCGCTGATCGGTTCGACTTGCAGTTCCTGCCGGGCGAGTCCGTACCAGAAGAAGGGTGCGTCGGCCAGGAGCGCGGCGTTGATGGCCAGCTCCGGGAACGCCTCGCCCTCGACGAGCAGCGTGTACGTCCACTCCCCCGTACCCCGCGTGGGGGAGGTGGTGTACTTGCGGCTCGTGCTCTTCTCGATGACCTTCACCGCCACGGTGGACACCTCACTTGAACTTGCCGGGGCCGACCTTCTTCTTGATCTCGGCCAGGTGCTTGTTCCCTTCTTCCGCCAGCTTGTTCCCCTTGTCGAGCTTCTTCGCCACGTCCTTCTCGGCCGACTGCACCCCGTACCCTTGCGTCAGGAACGATCCGCCGCCGAACGTGCCCATCGCCCGGCCGACCTTCGCCATCTGTTCGCCGAGGTCCGCCCCGCCGCGGCCGTCGCCCCAGTCGTTCCACCACTCCATCGCGGCGGCTGCCTTCCGCTCCTCAATCGCCCTCCGTTCGGCCGCTTCCTTCTCGGCAATGAACGGGGCGAGCAGTTTGGCGTCGGCGTCTTTGAACTGCTCCTCTCGGGCCTTGAGCCGTGCCGCGAACTCCTCTTGTACCGTCGCCCACTCTTGAGCCAGTTCGCCCTGCGCTCCAATCGCCTTGTCGAACTCAGCACGGTCATTGGTGAGAGCTTCTTCGATCTGCTTCGACCGCTCCTCCGATTGCTGTGCCGGGTCATTCAGCCTGTCGAGAGCCTTCTGGTACTTGCTCACATCTTTGCCGAGAGCACCTTCGACGAAGATGACCGACTCCAAGCTCTTCTTGGCCAGCATGTCCGGGTCGATGCCGAGCGTCTTGGCGACGGCCACACCTAACTTGGTCATGGCCTTGGCGAAGTATTCGACGAGCGCCTTGAAGAACTCCCCGAACTTCTTGAACAGCGGCCCCAGCCCGCGGCCCTCGGAGAAGAAGTCCCACAGGGCCATCGCCCGGTTCTTCACCCACACGAACGCCTCGGCCATCCCCACCTTGAGCCGGGCAACCGACTCGTCCCAGATGTTGCCCCAGCTCCTCCCCTTGAACCATTGCGTGAACCCGTCGGCCGTCTCCTCGACCCACTCGGCGATCTGCTGCACCACCGGGGCGACGGCGACGGCGAACTGCTGCCACGCCCGCTGAACCGACAACTGCGCCCTTTGGTAGGCTCGGCCCGCCTCCGCCCCCTGCTTCAACTCGGCGTTGGAGAACGCCAGCTTGTCCGCGATCTGGCGCACCTCTTCGTTCGACCAGCCGAGCAGCTTTTGCCACTGCTTGAGCGAGTCGGACCCCCCGAGGAGTGCCAGCCTCGCCTCCTGCATCGGTTGCGGCAGTTCGCGGATCGCCCCCAGCACGCGGTAGAACTGCTCGTCAATCGGCAGGCCGGCGATCTCCTTCGCCGACACGCTCAGCCCGTCGAACAGCTCCACGCCCTGGCCGATCCCGTGCAGCGCCTTGTTGACGTTGCCGCTGAACTGGATCACCCCCTCAACGTTCTCCTTGAACTCGCCGCCGGCCGCGGCGAGAACGCCGAACAGCCCGGACGCCGCCCGGCCGGAGGTGCCGAACGCCTTCGCCACGTCGTCGATCTTCGTCAGGTCGGTCAGCGTCTCCATCAGCGGCTCGAAGGCAAGTCCGAGGACGGTGGCCCCGGCCCCGATGGCCAGCATCGACCCGGCCGCCATCACCTTCATGGCGTTCAGGAACTTCGCCTTCATCTTCGCCATGAAGCCGCTCAGGTTGTCCTTCCCGTTCAGCTCGACGTGAGCGGCCCCCGCCCGCACGCCTCGGGCGCTGCCCCCACCGCCGCCCCCGCCTTCGCCGAGCGCCATGACTCAACCCCTCTTCTTCTGGGTGAAGAACTGCCGCACCAGCTTCCAGCCGGTCTTACTCTCGGCCGCCCGCTCTTCGGGCGTCTTGGGCGGCGGCGGCTTCCGCTCCAGCCGGCGGAGCGGATGCAGGTTCTCCAAGTCGTCCGCCGTGAGTTCGTCCTTGCCGAACGCACTCATCCAGAACGCCCGTCCCATCACGTCCAGGTCGATCCGCCCGCACGCCGCCCGCCACAAGTCCCGCATGGTCCGGCGGTCGGGGTCCAGCCCCGTCACTCCTGCGAGTTCGAGACATCGACCGTGGACAGCTTCAAACCAATCGCTTGAACCTGGTGCTCCCATGCCTCCCGAGCGATCCTCCCCTTCGTCGCTCCGACGGGGGAGGTCTGGGAAAAACTGGAGAGGGCTTCCAGCGCGGCGGCGATGCCCCGCTGCGTGGCGTCCGTGTCGAACCCCTTGCCGAAGTCCTCGGGTGACATGGCCGAATCGTCGAAGTGGGCAAGGATCATGAACACTTCCATCATCTTCGCCGGGTCGCTGAACAGCGCGGCGGGGATGGTCTCGTGCTTCACGTCGAAACCTTTGAACTCGATGCCGACCGCCGCGAGCGGCTTGAGGTCGGCCACGGTCATGGTGAACTCCCACCCGCGCCCTAATCTGTCAGAGAATTTCGCCACCGCTCGCCCTCCCCGGAGGTGTGTCGTGAACCGTCTGATTCCCGTCGGCCTGGTGCTGCTCGTCGTGGGGTGCTCTGGCCAACCGCCGGCCTCGGCACCATCGACATCGGCCGCACCGACACTGACCAGCGAGCAGGCGGCGATGCTCGCCAATGGCAAAAGACTCATGGCGTCTCTGCCCAAGGATTTCCAAGCGGAACTTGTTTCCGCCGAGTTCCGCTATCTGAAGCCTCGTGACGGCAGCGAGGCCAAGGCCGCGGACGCCGCCGCGCCTCTCGTCATCCGCATTCGCTTCACCAACGGCGACGACACGCTGGACTCATCGGGATGGAGCGTTGTTGCGACCGCGAAAGACGAGTTCGGGAACACCATCACGGGGGTCGATGACGCAGCGTTCATGTCGCAACGGACGGCCGAACTGAACGAGACGCACGACATACCGCCCGGCAAGGCCGCCGTCCGCACGTTCGTCTTCAGTAAGCCCATCCCGAAAGCCACGGCCGTCACGCTCTCATTCGGGGTGAGCTTCCCGCGGCGGCCGTCGTCGATCCCCTTTGGTCCCACACTGAAAGTCCCGCTGCCGGCGGCGAAATGATGACCTCACGTGTCAATCGCGGTGAACACGATGGCGTTGTTGACCACGTTGGCGAGCTTGGCCTTGTTGGTGCGGTGCGCCGAGGGCTTCACCCCGAACTCGCGGTACTGCACGTCGGCGAGCTGCTGCGGGTTGCCCGCACTGAACACGCCGCCGTCGAACCGGAAGCCCTCGGCCCCGTTGGTCGTCTGGCCGGCGTCCAGGATGCAGAAGTCGATGACGCCCTTGCGGTCGGCGAACGAGTCCATCATCGCGTCGTAGGCCGCGTCGCCGGCCGCGCTCTTCACCGAGAAGGTGAACTCCAGCCCGAGCAGCCCCTTGGCGAACTCCTTCAGTACCGTCTCGCGGCTGAACGCCTCGGACTCGTCCCACCCGGTGGTGATCGTCACGTCGCGGGCGAGTTCCAGCTCGGTCCAGGTCGGCGTGTTGTAGTTGTCGCCCAGCCGCATTAGGACCACGGCGTCGATGCTCATCTTCGGTTCGGCCATGAGCGTGTTACCTCGTGAAGCTGTTGCGGAACGCGAGCGGGAACTTCGTCTTGGTCTTCATCAGGGCGGGCAGCATGGTCGGCCGCTTCGGGTACCGCATCGTCTTGCCCGACACGTCCACCAGTTGCACCCCGCGGCTGTAGAACCGGCCGGTCTTCGGGTTACGCCCGGCCGGGTTCTTCACCGCGATCTTCTCGCCGGTGTTGGCCTGCCGGACCCCGCCGTGCTCGTGCAGGCTGGGCACCGGCTGCCCGCCGCCCCGCGTCTTGAACCCCGTCGGCCCGATCAACTGGCTGCCGGCGGAGGGGTCGCGGACGTTGAAGATGAACTCCCTCAACATCGCCCCGTTGTGCTTCGACTTCCCCTTCTTCTTCTTCAGGGCGAGGGCCTTGTCCTTGTGGGCGTGCGGCGGTTGCCCGGCCGGACTCGCCCCCTTCTTGTACCTCATCGAGGTCTGCCCGACCCGCCGCAGGTAGCCGCCGTACCGCCGGGCCGCGTTCGCCTGCGCCCGACCCGCCGCCCGGATGACGGCCCCGGAGTCCCAGAACAACTTCTTGGCGGCGGCCACCGAGCGGGTGCCGAGGCTGAGTCCTGGGTTGCCGAGGCCCATGTCACTGCTTCCTGCGGATGTCGCGGAGGGTGATGGCCACGCCCATCCACAGGGCCTTCCGCTCGGTCAGCTCTTCCAGGTCGAACCCGACCCGGTCCACCCGCAGGGCGTAGGCCCCGTCCAGCCGACTCCCCTTGCGGGCGTCGCCGAGGGTGTCGATCACGCACCTCCGCACCCACGCCGTCCGCTCCTTCCGCCACGCCCGCGGCACCTTCCCCGCCTCCCCGCACACCTCGACGCACAGGATGACGAGCGTGTAGTCGGTGATGTCCTCGGCGCGAGAGGCCGGCCCGCCGTCCTCGTACTGCTCCCAACTCACGAACACCTTCATCTGGCCGGGCGGGATCTCGCTGGTGTCGATGTCCGCGTCGTCCTCGCACGTCACGGTGGTGGTGGTGCCGGGGATCGGGTTGGCGACATTCGCCGCCTCGATGACGGCCTTCGCCAGGTCGCACAGGTCGTCGGCCCGGTCGATCACGCCAGCTTCCTCGGGATGGTGCGGACGCGGACGCGGTCCTTCTGGGTGTTCCAGCGGTCTTCCGGCTCCGTCCGCCGCGGGGCCACCTCGAACACGCACGGCTCGCCGTTCAGCACCTCGGTGATGCGGTCCCCGTCGAGCGGCTCGCCGAACCCGGCCGCCACCAGGTCGGCCAGGACGATGAAGTAGTGCCGCTCCTTGTCGCTGTTGCGGCCGGTGGGGGACGGCTGCGTGCTCGCGTCCTCGCTCAGCTTCGCCGGCGAGACGACGAGCGGGGCCGTCATCTCGCCGCGGGTGTACAGCACGCTCACCCCCGACACGGCGGTGCTGCGGGTGCCGCGGTTGAGGATCTTCTGCCCTCGCTCGTGGATGTTCACCGGCTCACTCCTTCGGCGGTTCGGGCGGGGTGTCGGCCGCCACCGGCACGAGCACCATGCGGCGGATCATGTGCTGCACCACATCGGCGGGCAGCGGCACGCCGTCCGCGTCCTTGAGGTCGTCGGCGTCCACCACCTTGACCGGCTGGCCCTTGCCGTTCGGGGCGATGGCGAACGTGCCCCAGCTCGTCGCCTTCCGCACTTCGTACTTCATCGCTTCGTCCTCTCGTGGTCAGTCGCGGGCCAAGGAGTCGAACCAAGCACTCAGCGTTATGAGCGCCGAGGGAGCGCCGGCCCGCCCGCGGGTGTGGGGGCGTCGGCCGCCCCCGTTCGTCATCACGGGCCGGGATCGTGGAAGAACTCGACGGTGGTGTTCGCCCCGCTCCCGCCCTCCACCAGGACGCCCATCTTGGCGTTGTTGGTCGAGGTGGTCGTGAGCTTGTTGTTCGTGTCGTCCCAGAACACTTCTGACCCGGCGGCGTAGTTGCCGAGCATGGTGGCGTCATAGAACCCGTCGCCGCAGTCGAGCGCCCCGAGTTCGTTGTTGGCGATGTCGCGGACGGCGATCAGCCCCCGCCCGCCGAACACCACCACCTGGCCGGCGACGACGGCCCCGGTGGTCGGGGTGTAGTCCATCTTCTGCGGGTTGCCCTTGCGGAAGGTCGCCTCGAAGGTCGGCATCGTCGGTCTCCTGCGGGGTGAGCGGGTGTGGTCAGGCGGCGGCCGGCAGCGCCGGCGGATCGTGGTCGAGGACCGACCGCCCCAGGTGGCTCTCGTCGTGCGTCCACTGCCCCCACGGGTAGTGGTTCGGGTACGGCTGGTGCCCGCGGTGGCCGACCGGCACCTTGCG
>JANNVG010000973.1:0-5648 GCA_031414395.1 Fimbriiglobus sp. | reverse complement strand
TCACGCCGCCGGTTCACCTCGAACCTTCTGCCGCCGTTCGCCGTCCGACTTGTTCCCCCCGCGAGGCCCGCCATGGCCGACCCGCAGTACCCCATCACCCGCACCCTCACCCTCGACAGCCGCGAGGAGGGCGTGGCCCTGTGCGGCCCGCGGGACCAGTACGCGCACCTGATCCGCGACGCCTTCGGCGTGCGGGTGCTCACCCGCGGGGGCGACGTGTTCACCCTCGCCGGCAAGACGGACGAGGCGGTGGACCAGGCCGACCGCACGTTCGCCCAACTGCGGCTGATCCTCCGCAAGCACGGCAAGGTGACGGCCGACGACGTGCGGACCGTCACCGGCGTGGTGAAGGGGGTCGGCCAAACGGCCCTCGCCCCGACGGCCGACGGCGGGCGGTTCATGCGGCCCCGCACCGACGGCCAGGGGCGGTACGTGCAGGCGCTGAAGGCGCACGACGTGGTCCTGTGCGTCGGGCCGGCCGGCACGGGCAAGACGTATCTCGCGGTCGGGTGGGCGGTGTCGCTGCTCAAGAGCGGGGCGGTGAAGAAGATCGTGCTGGTGCGGCCGGCGGTGGAGGCGGGCGAGCGGCTCGGCTTCCTACCCGGCGACCTGAAGGAGAAGATCAACCCGTACCTCCGCCCGCTGTTCGACTCGCTCGCCGACCTGCTCGACCCGGCCACCGTCGAGCGGTACATGGAGACCGAGGTGATCGAGATCTGCCCGCTGGCCTTCATGCGGGGCCGGACTCTGAATCAGGCGTGCATGATCCTGGACGAGGGGCAGAACGCGACGGTGCCGCAGATGAAGATGTTCCTGACGCGGATGGGGTTCGGGTCGAAGATCGTGGTGACGGGCGACATGACGCAGGTGGACCTGCCGCGGACGGTGCGGAACGGGCTGGCGGACGCCGTCGGGCGGCTGAAGAACATCGACGGCATCGCCATCGTGCACCTGGGCGACACGGACATCGTGCGGAACCCGCTGGTGCAGAAGATCGTGAACGCCTACGACGACGACACGCCGAAGGGGAAGAGGCCCCCGCGGGAGTGAGGCGGCCGGGCGGGTCGGGAGAGTCGCCGCACGCTCCGCGGGCGGACCGGATCGCTGGCTGTAACTCCGACCGGAAGCTCCTGAAGGGCGGGTCGAGCGGGTGGCCGACTCTCGCCGAGAGTCGGAGTGGAACACGGGTGGCCGATTTGCTCGCCCCCGACGTTCACGTACCACATCACCGTCTTCGCCGACTGGTACGCCGGCAGCGCCATGAACGCCGCGCAAATCTGCTTGCTGACGGCCTCCTGTCCTTCTGGGCGATGCGGTTCTTGCGGGCCTGCTCGCGGAGGGCCTGCTCGGGCGACAGCGGTTCGGCGGGGGTGCTTATGGCGGCTCCGGGGAGAGGGTCAGTATCCCCTCTCATTGGTTCCGGCGCACCCGCACACCCCCCGCCGGAATCATCCACGCTGGTCCGGAAGAAACTGCGTCTGAATGTCGTCTGCACCGCCGCCGTGGTCCCTTGTGATGAAGCCGAGACAAATTCGGCCGTTGCGAGCGCCCCGCCGGGAAGGTAATCTACAGCCATGAGTACACTCACTGAAATCGAACGTGCAGTTCAGGCACTTGGCGAAGGGGAGTTGGCGACGTTCCGGCAGTGGTTCGCCGAGTATGACGCCGACGCATGGGATCGGCAAATCGACGCTGACGCCGCGTCCGGCCGGCTGGACGCTCTCGCCGCGGAGGCACTCGCCGACCACAACGCCGTACGCTGCACCGACCTATGAACCACCGCGCCACTTGATTCCCAGGAGTCGGGTAAGTTCAAACCAGATGCCGCCAGGAACATGCCATGACCACTCCGCTCAAGATCGTGATCGAACGCCACACCGACGGGTATGTCGCGTACCCGCTCGGACTGGCCCGCGGGGCGGTGGTGGGCCAAGGTGACACTTACGAATCGGCTCTCGCCGACGTGCGGTCGGCGCTCGCGTTTCACGCAGAGGCGTTCGGCCCAGACTCACTCGCGGCGAACGTCGAAGACGGGCCGGTGCTGGAAGCGTTCGTCGCCGAGATCGCCGCCCCCGTTTGAGCGAGGTACGCCCTGTGCCCAAGTTCCCGCACGATGCCCCGGCCGACCGCGTGCTCAAGGCGTTGGTGGCCCTCGGGTTCACGGTCGTGCGGTCGGGCAACCACATTTCGCTCGCTCGGACAGAGCCGGATGGCAGCGTGACGCCGATGACACTGCCGGCTCATCCGACTTTGAAGGCAGGGACTCTGCGAGCAGCTTTGACGCAAAGTGGCGTCTCGCGGGACGACTTTTTGCGGGAGTATCAGCAAGTCTGACTCGATTGAAGCTGCTCGCTACGCACCTCCGTTTCCCACACCTCGCCGGGTAAAATTCCTCCACCAATACCGATCCCGCCGGCGGTGTCGATTCCCATGAAACTCACCAGTCCCCGCCCGAAAGCGTTCACCCCGCAACTGCTCGCCGAGCTGCCCGGCCCCACCCGCAAGCGCCTGCCGGCCGAGTACCGCTACCGCCTGACCTACCGCAACCCCACCCCCACCGACGACGGGTGCGTCATGGTGTGGGATGTGATCGGCGGGCGGATGCCGTACCAGATCGCCGTGGAACAGGTCGGCCGCGTCACCCGTTGGCACTGCACCTGTGCCGATGCGGTGTACCGAGAAGACGAACGGCACCACCGCTGTAAGCACGTCCGCGGGCTGTCCGCCACGCTCGATGCGGTCGCCCCGGTTCCGCATTGCGTCGGATAATCGACACCCCCGATACCATCGCCCCGCCCGCCGCGGTCACATCCGCCCGACCTCCCCCGATCCGCCCGCCGCCCGCTTTTCGGGTGGCATATTTCCGGCACACGCTTGGCACGGCCGCCATTCGCGGACATGCTAATAGGTGCCCGTGTCGCCGCGAGGATCGCCATGTCTCGGCTCTTTTGGGTCGTTCTGTCCGCCGTCGCGGTCGCGCTGCCGGCGTCCGCCCAGGTCGTTTACCCCAAGTCGCCCGACGAGTACGCCGTCACGTTGCGGTATCGCATCCGCGCCGCCGGCGATCAGCGGGTGACGCCGTTCAAGGCGATGGCCAAGCACCTGACCGCCATCGGCTTCAAACACGCCGACGAAGAGCGGTTCAAACTCGACCTGCTCGACCCCGGCGCGGAACAGGCCACCGGCACGCTCCCGTCGTCCGCCGTCGGCAAGCTGTTCGACGACCCGAGCATCAAAACGGCCCTGCTGGTGCCTGCCGGCAGCAAGGCACTCGACGACCCGAAGAAGGCGGTTCAACTGCGCATCGAGTTGGCCCGCGGGCTGCCGAAGGACGAACAGCAAGCCCTGCACACGCAGGCGGTCGAGCAACTGGCGAAACTCGGCTTCGCCCACGCCACCGGGTACGACCACAAGGGGTACACCCGCGTTCGAGGTGCGGTCGCGGCCGATGCGGTGCCGCAGTTGGTGAAAGACCTGCGCTCGTTGCCGAGCGGGTGGTTCGTCGGCGGGGCGGATCGCCTCACACAGCCGATGCCCTTCCGGCTGTTGATCCCCGTTCGCACGGTGGAAGTGCTGGCCGACCTGCCCGCGAGCGATCCGGTCGCCCCGCCCGCCGACACCGGCAAGCTGACCGCTGACGTGCAGGCGATTCTGAACGACCCCGCGACGGCCGACAAACCGCTGGTGATCGAAGCGGTGATGGAGATGGACACGTCGGCGGAGCCGGCGGGGGTGCGGCGGGCGCTGAAGGCGGCGCTCGGCGGGGTGTCGGTGGAAGGGCTGGCCGGGTCGGTGGTGACGATGCGGCTGCCGAAGGCGTCGCTGGTGAAGGTCGTGGCCGACCTGTACGAGGTGCGTCACATCCGCCTGCCGCGGGCGGGCACGGAAACGGTGTTCGCCCTGCCGGACGCCAAGCCGGACAGGTTACTGGCCGAGAGCCGCGTGAGCCACCTGCATGAGTTGGGATACAACGGCACGGGCGTGACGGTGGCGGTGCTGGCGAGCGAGTTCCCGTCGGTGACGACGACGCCGGGCAAGCCGGGCACGCTGCCGGAACTGGAGCTGCTGGGCCAGAAGCTGCCGGCCGGGTCGCGGCTGATCGACCTGACCACCGAACTGCGGCCGACCCTCGACCCGGCACCGGCGGACGCGGCCCGCGGGGCGAGTGGCACCGCCGCGGCGCTCGCCGTTCACACCGCCGCGCCGAAGGCCAAGATTCTGCTGGTGCGCGTCGATCCGAGTCGCTTCCACCAGATCCTGACGGTGGCGAAGGTGGTGGGCGGCGAAGGCACCTTCTCGCCGGCGCTGTCCACACGCAGCGAGGAGTTGAGCCTCCGCACGACGCAGATCGAGGCCCAACGGCGGGCGGTGACGAACGAAGTGGACAAGGCCTACGCCGACCTGAGTGACGACCCGAAGGCGGTGAAGCGGCGGACCGACGCGACGGCGTCGCTCAAGCAACTGCAAGCCGACACCGCCACGCACAACACCCTGCTCGAGCGGTTCCTGGTGCTGGAAGGGTCGATGGAGGTGGTGAAGCGGGCGACGGTGGTGGTGAACACGCTGGTGTGGGAGACCGGCCACCCGCACGACGGCGAGAGCGAGCTGTCGCAACTGATCGAGCGGAAGTTCACCGCCGGCGCGCAGGTGAGCGCGCTGCGGGCCAGCCGGCAGGCGCCGACCCCGGCGTGGGTCCAGGCGGGCGGCATGAGCGTCGGCGCGGTGTGGTCCGGGGCGTTCCGCGACGCCGACGGCAACCGGCAGATGGAGTTCACCGATGTGAAAGTACCAGTGGCCGCCGGACGGTGGACGAAGGAGTTGGCGTTCCTCGGGTACTCCGCCGGCGGGGGCAAACCGGCCGCCCTGCCCGCCGGGCTGAAGCTCCGTGTGACGATGCAGTGGCGGGAGCCGCACCGCGCGGAGTTGCTCATGCCGGTCGAGCCGATGCACGACCTGAAACTGCGGCTGTTCCGCCAACTCGACCCGACCGGGCAAACGACCGCGACCGACGAGTTGGCGGAAGTGGCCGTGTCGAGCGGCACCCCCATCCGGCTGGCGAAGACGACCGCCAGCGGGGTGTACGAGGTGACGCTGGCGGTGACGCTGCCGGCCGACGGCGTGTACGCCGTGCGGGTGGAGGGCGGGTTGGCGAAGACCGGCCTGCCGTCGTCGGCCACGCTCGACGCCGAGTTGTACCCGCGGCTCGTGCTGGAGTTGACCGAGGCCGGACAGTCGGCGAAGGGGAAGGTGGTGTTCACCGACGTGGCCGTGCAGCGGTCGGGCGTGGGCATTCCGGGGGACTCGCTCGGGGCGGTGACGGTGGGCGTGGGCGACGACAGGGGGGCGACGAGCGCCACCGGCGTCGGCCCGGCCATCCCGCTGGGCACCAAGCCCGATTTGCTGACCGAAGGGCGGATCGCGTGGAAGGACGGCGGGGCGACGGGCACCGGCGTGGCCGCCGGCTACCTGGGCGGGTCGGCCGCCTGCCTGATGCAAGCCGGCGTGCGGCCGACGGACCTGGTGAAGACGATCGGCCTGAAGCCGGGCGAGCGGTTCGTCCTGCCCGACAACTGGCTGCGGTCGCTGTCGCCGGCGCGGTGAAGTAGTGGGCGGGAAACGCGCACGCGGATGACGCGGATTTCAGCGCG
>JANNVG010000972.1:0-3950 GCA_031414395.1 Fimbriiglobus sp. | reverse complement strand
TCCGCTCGCGGAGCGAGCAGACCACGACGAGCGGAATCGGAACCGCTCGCGGAGCGAGCAGACCACGAAGAACCGGGGTGTCGTAAAACAGCCCCTTTCCCCCCGAGGCTCTCCCAATGGCCGACGTCCGTGCGTTCCGTGGCTTCCGATACGACCTGGGTAAAGTGGGGGCGCTTTCCGAAGTGGTGTGCCCGCCGTACGACGTGATCGACGCCGCCCTGCAACAGAAACTGTACGACGACAGCCCGTACAACGCCGTGCGGGTGGAACTGACCCGCGAAGACCCGGAGACGGGCCGTGACAAGTACGACCACGCCGCCCGCACCCTGAACGGGTGGGTGTTCGGCGGGGTGCTGCAACAGGACACCGGCCGCAGCCTGTACGTGTACGAGCAGGAGTTCACTGCCGAAGGGCAGACGTACACCCGCCGCGGGTTCATGGCCCGCGTGCGTCTGGAGCCGTTCGGCACCGGGCGGATCTTCCCGCACGAGCAGACGCTGAGCGGCCCGAAGGCCGACCGGCTGAAGCTGTACCACGCCACCGGGTTCAACATCTCGCCGGTGTTCGGCCTGTACCCGGACGAACAGAACGAGGTGGCCGCGGCTCTCGAAGCGGTGGTGAAGCACGCCCCGCCGCTCGCCGCCAAGGACCACCTGGGGGTGATGAACCGCCTGTGGGTCGTCACCGATTCGGCCGTCATTTCCAAAGTGATCGGGCTGATGGGGCCGAAGCCGGTGTTCATCGCCGACGGCCACCACCGCTACGAGACGGGTTTGAAGTACCTGGACGAGCAGCGGGCCGGCGGGACGGTTCAGGACGACGAATCGCCGTCCAACTTCTGCCTGATGATGCTGGTGGGGATGAGCGATCCGGGCTTAATCATCCTGCCCACGCACCGGCTGGTGAGCGGCCTGCCGGCGGTGACGCGCGAGCAGGTGAAGGGCGCGCTCGCCGGGCAGTTCGACGTGGTCGGCGAGTTCGACACGGCGGAGGCGTGCTGGGAACACGTGCAACTGGAAGACTTGCAGACCGTACTCGGGTTCGGCACGGTGGCCGACGGCAAGTGGCTTGCGGTCAAGCTGCGGGACGGCACGGCGATGGCCACGCTGGCGGCGGACCAGTCGGCCGAGTGGCGCGGGTTGGCCGTGAGCATCCTGCACAGGCTGGTGCTGGACAAACTGATCCCGGAGGCGGTGGGGGGCGAACCGAAATGCGGGTACGTCCACCTGCTGAAGGAGGTGACGGACGCGGTCGCGGCGAACAGTTGCCAACTCGCCTGCCTGGTGCCGCCGTGCGGCATGGAGCACGTCGAGGAGATCGCCGGCCTCCGCGAGAAGATGCCGCCGAAGAGCACCTACTTCTACCCGAAGGTGCTCACCGGGCTGGTATTCCACTCGCTCAAGAAGGACTGAGCGGATGCCGAGCGTGTCGCTCAACCGCTGGCGGACCCTCCGGGCCGTCAGCCTGAATCGGGTCGAGGCCGCCCACACCACCGTCGGCGGGTCGGGGGCCGGCGCGCGGTTCGCCCGCGAGCAGTTGAACCGCTCGTACTGCGTACTGCTGGCGGCCGAGTTTCAGGGGTTCTGCCGCGACCTGCACGACGAGGCGATCGACACTATGGAAGCTCACCTGCCGCCCGGATTCCGCATCATCGTCTCTCGCGAGTTCGCCCGCGGCCGGCAACTCGACCGCGGGAACGCCAGCCCATCAAACCTTGGCACCGATTTCACCCGACTCGGCTTCGAATGCTGGCAGAAGTTCGACGCGGCTGAACCTCGCGGCCCGCGGCTGCGTCGGTTGATGGAGGAGTTGAACGCCTGGCGGAACGCGGTCGCCCACTCGGACTACGATCCGGCCAAACTGGGCGGTACAATCACCCTGACCATCGCCCGCGTCCGCCACTGGCGGCGGGCGCTCAACCGCGTGGCGCGGGTGCTGGATCGGGTGGTGTCGGATCACATTCAACAAACCACCGGCGTGCGGCCGTGGGCGTGAGGTGACACGTGGCGAAGAAGAAGCTGAAGCCGTTCGTCGGCCTGCCGCCGAAGTACAAGGTCGGCGATTGGGTCGTTCTGGCGTACCCCGAAGGTGAACCGGCCCCGCTGGCGCAGATTCTGGAAGACCGCGGGCCGCTCGGGAAAGGGGGGGAACACCTGTACCACATTCGTCAGTTGCTTTGGGGCGGCGAAACGGAAGTCACGACGCTCGCCGAGCGTCACCTCCGCCCGGCCGAAGCCCCGACCGCCTCCAAGTGAGCCACGCCCGATGCGACCGAACCGTGTGAAGCAACTCTTGAAGGCCGGCAAGCCGGCGGTCGGCACGTGGCTGTCGCTCGGCAGCATCGTCGCCGCGCGGTTCCTCGCCCGCAGCGGGTTCGACTGGCTGACCGTCGATGTCGAACACTCCCTGGTGGACATCGCCACCACCACGCACATGATGGGGGCCGTCGCCGACGCCGGCGGCATCGCACTGGCCCGCGTGCCGAGCAACCGGCACGACCACATCAAGCGGATCCTGGACAACGGCGGGCACGGCGTGGTGGTGCCAATGGTGAACACGCGACAAGAGGCGGACGAAGCCGTGCGGGCCTGCCTGTACGCCCCGCGGGGCAACCGCAGCGTCGGCGGCAGCCTGCACGCATTGAACTGGGGCGCGACCCCGGCCGACTACTACAAGAAGGTGGACGACGAGGTGCTGATCGTCCTCCAGTGCGAGCACATCGACGCGGTGCGGAACTTTGATGACGTGTTCGGCGGGCCGGGCGTGGACGCCGTGTTCGTCGGGCCGAACGACCTGATGGCGACCATGCGGGCACCCGACGGCACCCCGCCGGCTGCCGAAGTGTTCGAGCAGGCGTTGCAAGACATCCTTGCCGGGTGCAAGCGGCTGGGCGTGGCCGCCGGGTTGCACACGTTCGGCTCCGACGACGCGAAACGCCGTATCGCCGAAGGCTGGCAGTTCATCGCCGTGAACAGCGAGTTGAAGTTCATGACCGACGGGGCGGCGAAGGTGGTGGCGGAGTTGGGCGGAACTGCGGGCGAAGTGGCGAAGTATTGAAAGTGGTCCGCTCGCTCCGCGAGCGGTGGGTCAGAACCGCTCGCGGAGCGAGCAGACCACTTTCAGCCGTCCGGGTCGGCCAGGATTTCTCGCAGTCGCTCGGCCAGCACCGGCGGGAAGCGGGCAAACCAAGTGTCGTCGATCAGGCCGAGGCGGGTCAGGTCCTGCAAGTGGACCTGATCCTTCCGCCGGAAGGCGATCAATTTCATCCGCACCAGCGGTTCGAGTGACAGCACCCGATACCCAGTCACCGCCAATTCGGAATCGGTCACGTCAGGCGTTTCGACCGGGTCGTCGGGCCGCACTTTCTCGTTGGCAAAGATGAGATGAACCCCGCCGCTCGGCTTGCCACTCGGCCGTTCCACGAACAGATCCACCCCGGCGACGTTGGCGTGATCCCACCCGGCCGTGTCCATCGCTTTGATTGCCGCCGGCAGGTCGGCCCGGCGGATGAGGATGTCCACATCTCGTGTAGTGCGAACCGCTTCTTCGTCCACCCGCGACACCCAGTTCGCCACCGCATTCCCGCCGATGACGGCATACGGCACGCCGGCCGTCTCGAAGGCCGTCACCGCCGATTGCAGGCGTTCGCGCACTTTGTCCACGGCTCGGATGATCCTTTCCCAGGTGGGTTCGTAGAGGAACGGTGCCGCCATCACTCCCTCCGGATTATGCCGCCGAGTACACCTTCTCCGCCGCGGCCACACCCGCCCCCGGCGTGATCTTCACCCCCGCCCCGTGCAGCACCGTCTCCAGTGCCGCCAGCACCAGGAACACGCTGCTCGGCCTGCTGTTCACTCCCATCAGCCCGATCCGCCACGCCTTCCCCTTGAAGTCGCCCAGGCCGCCGCCGATCTCGATGCCGAAGTCGTTCAGCATCCGCTTGCGGCACG
>JANNVG010000971.1:0-2811 GCA_031414395.1 Fimbriiglobus sp. | reverse complement strand
GATCCCCCGCTCCCTGGCGGTCGCGGCTCGTAGGTGGGCCCAGGTTACAACGCCACGTTCAGCTTCGCCTTCGCTTGAGTTGCCTGCTGCGGGGTCATCGCGCCAATCTCCACGAGTAATTCAATTTTCCTTGCCTTGGGGAGCGTTTTGAGGACCGCTTTGGCCTTCCGGACCTTGCGGGAGGCCCTGGAAATCCCCAGCTTGTAGGGCTTCACAGGCATTTATCACCTCAAGTGTTGTCGGATGATGGAGCCACACACCGAGCAGGCTCGAGAGATTTCGCACGCAAATCTGAATGTGCGTGTCCCGCGAGATCCAACTGCCCTCCCACACTCGCTTGTCGCCCCCAGCCGGGACGTAGATGCCACGGGCGGTGTCCACAATGGAAGTGGGTCCGGACTCTTCCAGCAGTCTATACGCGTACTCGAACACTTGGCAGTCGAGCTTGCGGTACTTGCGGGTGTTTTGAGGTAAAGGCTCCCCCGTCTCGGCCATCGTCTCCACGTAATCCGTGTAGACGCTGCCGATGTACTCGACCGTCGTCGGTTCGGTCAGGTCGAGACAAAAGCCGAGTCGGATCATGCACGCCACGACCGCTAACGGTTCGGACGCCCGACGCTCCTCCTCGGCGGTTTTCACCTTCTTCTGCCGCAACTGCCGTTGGCGAATGGCTGCGAACGCGAGGGCTTGTTTCGGAGCGTACTCCCAGAAGTACACGCCACGCCCCAACCAGTCGTAGTCTCGTTCGCTCACACGGAACGGTTCAACCCGGTTCACCAACCGGAGGGCAGTCGACAAGCCGGTCCCGTGATACCCGATGACCGTTCGGTGATAGTCATCGAAGCGGGTCATTCGCCGTTCGTCCGGTTCTGTCGCACACCCAGGTCCGCGCCAGGCGAGACGAACTTGGGGCGACGGGTGAATGGGTGTACGCTACCCCCGATGTTCGCTCCGGTCAACCTGTCAAGAGTCTCGCCGCGTGAACCACCACGCCCAGGCGATGAACACCGCTTGCAGTGGCAGGCGTGCCCACAGCACGGCCGGCGGGATGGTCGGGAACAGGTCCGGGTTCAGCGCCATCTGCACGTTTGCCGGGAACACGGCCACCAGTAGCGCGATGATGCCCCACGCGGCGAGCTGTCGTGTCCGCGGCACTAGCAGCAGCACGCCGAGTATCACTTCAAACACGCCGCTGACGTACACGAGTTCGACATGCCACGGCAGGTACGCCGGCATCGCCGCCACGTAGAACTGCGGGCGGGCGAAGTGCATCACCCCGGCGGCGACGAGCAGCCCGGCCAGCAGCCACCGCGTCACCGCCTTCACGGTCCCCATCTTCGTCCTCCTGCACCCGATCACTGCGTTCCCGATCCCACCTCGCCGCCGGCTCGCGTGCCGCCGGCGCGCCACACCTCCGCCGACACCCCGTCGGCCACGAAGCGCACCCCGCCGTCGCAGTACAGCACCACCACCCCGCCGGGGTGAAAGCTCCGTGCCGCCATTCGCCCCTTCTGCTGGGTGGGGGTCGTGCAGTCGGCCGCCATCGGGTTCGGCGGGTCGGCGTGGTTGTACAGGGTGTTCCCGTAATTGCCCACAATCCACTTCGCCCCGCGTTCGGTGTTCCACGTGCCGCCGCTCGCGCACGCCGTCGGGGTAGTGTCCGGGTTGCCGGGCAGTTCCCGCACCAGCCGCCGCAGGTCGGTGCCAGCCGTGCCGAGACCGAGCAACCGTTCGCTCGTCGCCGCCGTGTGGGACGTACCGTCGCTGATGTCCTCCAGCCGAATGGCCGAGCCGAGGAAGAACACGCCGTCGGCGTTCGCCAGGCTGCCCACGCCGCTGCCGGCGTTCACGGCGTAGTTCGTCCCGCCGAACGGGTGGCCCGGCACCCGCCCGCCGGCCGGGTCTGAGGGGCAGGCGAACACTTTCACTACCGTCGTCGCGGCGAGGTAATTTCTGGTGCCGTCGTGGACGGTGTTGGGGGGTACGGTGTAAGTGGCCGGGGCGGATGTGAAATCGATGGCGGAGTTCAGATTGGACTGCTCGAAGTACGGCAGCAGGCGGGCGTGGGCGGAGAAGATGGCCGGGTGAATGGCCCCACGACCCGGCGGCAGTCGGCCGTGTGCGGCGTGATGGTTGTGCATCGCCAACCCGAACTGCTTCAGGTTGTTCTGACACTGCAAGCGCGCCGCCGCCTCCCGCACCTTCTGCACGGCGGGCAAGAGCAGCCCGATGAGAACAGCAATGATGGCGATGACCACCAGCAGTTCGATGAGCGTGAACCCGCGGCGCATGATGTCACCCCCGCGTGGAGTGCATCAACCCGCGTGCCAACGGGAGCGGTCTCGAAGCGATTTACTTTCGCTGGTGCGGCAGGTACGTGCGGAACAGGTGGTCTTTCTTCTCGGCGATGCGGTGGCAGGCGATGCACGAGTCGATCTTGCCCGCGGCCGGCGGCGGGGCGTCGGCTTTCAGTCCCCGGTAGGCGTATTCCCAGTCGCCGTGATCGGCGTCGTAGCCGGGTTCGCGCTTGGTCATCGTGCCCACCGCCACCACTTTTCCGCCGGTCATCTTCTCCTTCACCACCACCGTACCAACCGGCACCGGCGTGCGGGCGCGGAAGGCGTCGAGGCCGAACGGGTTCACCTGCACGTTGTCAGCCCGAACTTTCGCTGGGGGGAGAGCCACCTCTTGTAGAGCGGGTCGAGCGGGGGCCGCAACCAGTTCCGACGATGGACCGGGGGTTCGCCCACTCCGACCGCCGCGACGACCCGCCGCCTATCGCTCCGCGAAAGTCTGCGCGGGTTGGCGAAC
>JANNVG010000970.1:0-5751 GCA_031414395.1 Fimbriiglobus sp. | reverse complement strand
GCCACCCGACCTGCGGGTGCTCAAAGAAGAGATCGAAGGCTATGCCAAAGGCTACGGCCTCGATTTCTACGAGACCATTTTCGAAGTGGTCGATGCGGACGACCTGAACGAGATCGCCGCGTACGGCGGCTTTCCCACTCGCTACCCGCACTGGTCGTTCGGGATGCAGTACGAGGAGTTGAAGCGCGGGTACGAATACGGCCTCTCGAAGATCTACGAGATGGTGATCAACAACGACCCCTGCTACGCGTACCTCATGCGGTGCAACCACACCGTCGATCAGAAGCTCGTGATGGCCCACGTGTACGGCCACTGCGATTTCTTCAAGAACAACCTCTTCTTCGCGCACACCACGCGAAAGATGATGGACGAGATCGCCAATCACGGCTCGCGCATCCGGCGGTACGCCGAGCGGTACGGTGAAGACGAAGTCGAGGCGTTCATCGACCGCTGCATGAGCGTGGACGACCTGATCGACATCCACTCCGTGGCGATCAAGCGGAGGGACGACCCGCACAAGTTCGAGATGCCGAACGCCAGCGACGACGACCCGGAACAGGAGAAGCCGTTGCGGTTCAAGTCGAAGCCGTACCTCGACGAGTTCATCAACCCGCACGATCACCCGGACGCGGAGCGGAAGGCCGAGCCGCCGACCGCACCCAGCTTCCCGGACCACCCGCAAAAGGATGTGCTGCTGTTCCTGATCGAACACGCCCCGCTGAAGAACTGGCAGCGGGACATCCTGAGCATCGTCCGCGACGAGGCGTACTACTTCTACCCTCAAGCGCAGACTAAAATCATGAACGAGGGGTGGGCGTCATTCTGGCATTCAACCATCATGACGAACAAGGTGTTGCAACCGTCGGAGATGATCGACTACGCCGACCACCACTCGGGCACGATGGCGACGAGCGGGCGGCGGCTGAACCCGTACAAGCTGGGCATCGAGCTGCTCCGCGACGTGGAGCGGCGGTGGAACATGGGGCAGTTCGGCATGGAGTGGGAGGACTGCGACGACGCCGACAAGCGGCGGTCGTGGGACAAGCAGACGGGCCTGGGGCGGCAGAAGATCTTCGAGGTGCGGAAGGTGTACAACGACATCACCTTCATCGACACCTTCTTGACGCCCGAGTTCTGCCGCGAGCACAAGCTGTTCAGCTTCAACTACCAGCAGCCGACGAAGAACTACGTGATCGAGAGCCGCGAGTTCGAGCAGGTGAAGCAGCGACTGCTGGCCAGCCTGACCAACTTCGGCAAGCCGTGGATCGAGGTGATCAACGGCAACCACCGCAACCGCGGCGAGTTGCTCCTGCGGCACAGGTATAATGGGGTCGAGTTGAAGCAGAACGAGGCCCAGGACACGCTGGCCAACCTGCGGTTCGTGTGGGGCCGGCCGGTCCACCTGGAAACCGTGGTGGACGACAAACCCGCCCTGCTCAGCTTCGACGGGCAGGACCACACCAAACAACTGATCGGAGCGGACAATGACCCTCGGCGAAACCCTGCACAAAAGCCTAAGTGACTGGCCGGCCAACACCGACGGCCCGCACGAGTGCGCGGCCACCGCGAGCGGGTGGACGGCCACCGCCCGCGCCGACGCCATCGACACCATCGGCGCGCGGCTGACCCGCCTGGACCTGACCCGCACCGACCCGCCCCCCGAAGGGGCCACCCTCGGCGGGGGGGCCGACGGCGTGGCCAAGCGGGCCACCGGCCTGCTCGAACGCCTGAAGGTTCACGAGGTGGACGCGACGCACGACACGGCCGTACTGCGGAGCGACGTTCCTACCGTGAAGGGCGGCGTGGCCGGCTACTACGAGGTGGTGCTGAAGGGGACGGAGCAGGCGAGCGTCAGCCGCTACCAGGCCGACCGCGCCGCCGGCACCCCCCGCCAGTCGGTGCCGTTCACCCTCACCCACGACGCCATCGCCAAGCTGGCCGACGACATCGCCGGGTGACACCCAGGGGACGACATGGACACCGTGTTGACCGTAACGTCGGACGCCCCGCCCCGACCCTCCGACGCCCCGCCAGCCGGCTCGGCGTTCGCGGGTCCGACCTCGACCACCATCTGGCCGGGGCCGTATCCGTCGGCGACGGTGTACAGCCTCGCCGAGCCGACCTTCGAGGAGGCCCATTACGAGTGGATTCGGTTCTACCAAATCCCTCAAGGTGAAATCGATCCGGGCGGGAAGCACACCGGGCAGTTCGTCGCCTGCTTCGACGGGGTCATCCGCGGGTTCGACCACGACCCGTTGGTTCTCACCCCCCGCGTTGCGGCCGAGTTGGGCATCCATCCGGCACGGATCGTCATTTCCTACCTCGGCTGATGTCACAGGGACACGCTGATGCCTTCGCTCCCGCTCATCATTCGGGGGATGTCCCTCACTCAAAGAGCGGGGCAACCGGGGGAAGTGCGGTTCGAACATAGCGTCCTGCCGCTGACGTCTCCGCTCACCAACCCGCCGTTCGACCGCGTTCTGAATCTTCGCATGTTCTGCAACTACCGGATCCCGCGGGTGCCGGGGGTACGGGAGGCGATTCTGGACACCGGCGCACCGCTCTCGCTCTTCCCGCGCTGGTTGTGGCGGGACCAGTTCGGCTGGCGGGAGGGGATTCATTTCGAGGTGTGCGACTTCGCCGGCCTCGGCCCCTTCATCGACTCCCAACTACTGAGCCACACGTTCCGCTGCCGCATCGTCCGACTCAAGGTGCCTGTCGAGATCGCCGGCACCGAACTGAGCGACCCGCGGTTTCGCGTCGACAACCTGATCGCCCAGTTCCCCGAGACCGACCACCCGCGGCTGACCGTGTTCGGCCTGTGGGGTGGCGTGTTCGAAAGCCGGCGGCTGGTGGTGGACCGCACGCCGAACGGCGACGACCCGACCGCCCGTTTCGAGTGGTAGCCTCCCCTTGACCCGCCTTTCTCACCCGGAGTACCATCCCACCCCCGCGGTGACGGACCACCGCCGTTCGGCATTGGATGCCCGTGATGTTCGCCGCCGACCCGCCCGCCACCGCCTCCGCCTACTTCCGCCTGCTGCACGAGCTGCTGCCGGAGCCGTTCTTTCACACCCAGGCGTTCCTCCTCTTCTTCGCCCTGGTGGCGGCCGTGTACTGGCTCATCCCGCGCACGTGGAACACGGCGCGGGTGTGCTGGCTGGTGCTCGCCAGCTTCCACTTTTACGCCGCGTGGAGCTTCGAGCTGGCGTTCCTGGTGCTGCTCACCACCGTCGCCGACTACACCCTCGCCCGGCTGATGGACGCCACCGGCCGCAAGAAAGTGCGGCTCGCCCTGGTGGTCGCCAGCGTGGGCATGAACCTCGGCCTCCTCTGCTACTTCAAGTACAAGAACTTCTTCCTCGACTCGCTGAACGACACCCTGCTCGCGGTCGGCCAGCCGGCCGCGTTCCCCGCCCTCCAACTGATCGTGCCGTTCGGCATTTCGTTTTACACCTTCGAGGCGATCAGCTACGCGGCCGACGTGTACATGCGGAAGATCAAGGCCGAGAAGAGCCTGCCGCACTTCCTGCTGTTCATCCTCTTCTTCCCGCATTTGGTGGCCGGGCCGATCGTGCGGGCGGGCGACTTCCTGAAGCAGGCCCACCGGCCGAAGCGGTGGAACTGGCTGCGGGTGCAGGCGGGCGTGCAGTTCTTCCTGCTCGGCGTGTTCAAGAAGATCGCCATCGCCGACCGGCTGGCCATGTTCTGCGACCCGGTGTTGCAGGAGCCGGACAAGTACGGCTCAGCAGCCGTCTGGTTCGCCGTACTGGCGTACTCGGTGCGCATCTACGCCGACTTCAGCGGGTACTCGGACATGGCCGTGGGGTTAGCCCACCTGCTCGGCTACCGCCTGACGCTCAACTTCCACCAGCCGTACCTGGCGGTGAACGTGTCCGACTTCTGGCGGCGGTGGCACGTGTCGCTCAGCACCTGGCTGCGCGACTACTTGTACATCCCGATGGGCGGCAGCCGCGGCAGCGGGTGGGCGACGAACCGCAACCTACTGGTCACGATGGCGCTCGGCGGGCTGTGGCACGGGGCGGCGTGGGGGTACGTCATCTGGGGCGTGCTGCACGGCCTGTTCCTGATCACCCACCGGCAGTTCCGCGGGTGGGCGGACGACAAGCCACGGGTGAACGCGGTGCTGAACTCGTGGCCGGGCACGGCGGTGCGGGTGGCGGTGACTTTCGTGTGCGTCAGCTTCGCGTGGATCTTCTTCCGCCCCGACTTCGCCGGCAGCGTGGCCGTGCTGAACCGCATGTTCGTCCACCACTCCGGCGCGCCACTGCCACTGAGCAACACCAGCCTGCTGGTGACGGTGGGCGTGGTGTTCGGCGGGATGGTGCTGTGGAAGACGGGGGCGTTCCAGTGGGTGTGGACGCGCCTGCACCCGACGCTCGTCGGCGTGGGGTACGCCGTCTGCCTGACCGCCGCCATGCTCCTCGCCCCGCCCGACGGCAAGGGGTTCATCTACTTCACCTTCTGAAAAACAGGATTCACCGCCGAGGGCACATGAGGGCACGAGAGAAAGACAGAAGGGAGGAAACAAGATCTCACGCAGAGTCGCAAAGACGCAGAGAGAACAAGAAAGGGAATGAAGGGTGCCTGCGAACACTCTCTTCTGTTTTCTCTGCGTCTTTGCGGCTCTGCGTGAGACGCGCTGCTTCTCTCATGTGCCCTCATGTGCCCTCCGCGGTGAATGAGGTTTTTGGAATGCGTCGTCGGGCTGCAATTGCTGTGCTGGTCGCGCTCGGGCTGTTCGCCGCCGTGCAGCTCGGGTTCGGCACGGCCGCCGACGCCGACGCCCGGTTGCGCGACCCCGCCTTCGCCGACAAGCTCGCCAAGCTGGATCACCGGCACTGCGACCGCCCGTCGCTCATGCTCGGCAGCTCCCGCACGCTGCTCGCCTTCCACGCCGAACGCTTCGAGCGAACGACCGGCTCGCCCGCGTTCAACTTCGGCACCCCCGCCGCCGGGCCGATCACGCACCTCGTGTACCTGAACCGGCTGTTAAATCACAGCATGACGCCGAAGGTGCTGCTGCTCGAAGTGCTGCCGCCGATGCTCGCCGACGCCGACACCGGGCCGATTGAACAGAGCTTCCTGAGCGGCGAGCGGCTGACCGGCGACGAGGTGGCGACGGTGGAGGAGTTCGGCTTTCAGCCAGATGCCGTGCGTCCGAAGTGGCGGGAGAGCGTGTACGCCCCGTGCTACAGCCTGCGGTGTCAGGTGGTGGGGCGGGTGGCCCCGAGCTGGCTGCCGTGGAACCACCGCTACGACTGGGGGCGGAAGACCGACCCGCACGGGTGGGCGACCCCGCCGCGAACGAGCGTAACCGACGACGAGCGCACCGAACATGTGGCGAAGGCACGGGCCGAGTACGCCGACACGCTCGCCGGCCTGAACCCGAACGGCCGACCGCTGGACGCGCTCAAACGCATCGTGACGACGTGCCGCGAGCGCGGCATTCCCGTGGTGCTGGTGCTCATGCCGGAGGCGACGACGTTCCGCGCCCTGTACCCCGCCGGGCTAGACTCGCGGATCGACGACACGCTGAAATCCCTGGGCGTGCCGCTCATCGACGCCCGCGGGTGGCTGGACGACACCGACTTCTACGACGGGCACCACCCGTTCACACACGGGGCGGAGAAGTTCACCGACGAGCTGGCGAAGCGGTGGGCCGCGGGGGGCACACCGTGAGCGTGACGGTTCTTCCTGTAGCCGGCCCCTGTGAGGCCGGTCCGACCG
>JANNVG010000969.1:0-3716 GCA_031414395.1 Fimbriiglobus sp. | reverse complement strand
CCGGCACCGTGCTGCGGGTCAGTTCGGCGATCGTCGGGAGGAAGTCGCTGGAGTCGATCAGGTCGTCGCTCACTTTGCCCGCCGGCGTGACGCCCGGCCAGTTGACGACGAGCGGGACACGGGCACCCCCTTCGAGCATCGTCCCTTTCTCGCCGGCCAGCCGCTTCCCGCCGACGGTCGAGGTGTTCGCGTACGCCTTACCAGTGCCGTTATCACCACAGAAGACGATCAAGGTCTTCTCTCGCAGCTTGAGCCGGTCGAGTTCCTCGACCAACTTGCCGACGAGTTTGTCCATGTACGCGAGGTTGTCGGCGTACAGGTCTTTGCTGTCCGCCGCACTGTCCGGGGTGGGCACGATCTCGGCGTGCACGTGCGACAGCGAGTAGTACAGGAAGAACGGCTTCTCGCGGTTCGCGGTGATGAACTCGACGGCGTGCTTGTGCATCAGGTCGGGCATGTACTCCTTCTCGGCGAGCGTCTTCTTCGCCTCATTCAGGTAGTACTCCGACTTCTCCTTCGCCCCCCAGTAGACGCCGCTCCCGCGGAACCGGAGCGAGTCGCCGAACCCCCAGTCCGCCGGGGCGAGGGGGAGTTGCCCCCACTTGCCGACCGACGAGCTGACGTACCCGGCCGACTTCAGCACCTTTGGCAGGAACGTCTCGACGGTCGGTTTCATCTGCCCGGTGGCGTCCTGGTTCGTGGCCCCGGTGCGGAAGGCGTATCGCCCGGACATGATCACCGCGCGCGACGGCCCGCACAGCGGGGGCGTGAAGGCGTGTGTGAACCGGGTGCCGCCCTTGGCCAGTGCGTCGATGTTGGGCGTCTTGCCGTGGTCCGCGCCGTAGCAGCCGACGTTCCCGATGCCGAGGTCGTCGGCGAGGATGAACACGACGTTCGGCTTGACCGAGTCGGCCGCGAAGAGGCCGACGGCGGGTGTGAGCATGAAGGCGACCAAGAGGGCGAGATGGCGATTCACCGCTCGGGCTCCGATGGGGTGGTGATGATTTCGGCGTGCGATACTGTACCGCAACTGAACAGAAGGTGCCCCTCAGATCTTCGATTCGGCGCGTCGGTTTTCGTAACCCGTGATGGGCGATGAATGGCCTCCAATATTCGCATAACCTCCTTGCGAGTTGCCACTTCAGTTCGGTCACGTCGGAAAGACTAGGAATGGCCCCAACCGACGAATCAAGTGATTGACAGATGAGGTGTCGTCGGCGAGCGCGGCGGCCGTCGCCGACATCAGGAAGTGGCGTCGGGTCAGGGTGGAGCGTGCCATGGCGGGACCGGAGAGGTGGGGGCGGGGGAAGGGACCGTATCACGCCCGGCGGTGCCTGTCGAGAGGCGGCCGCGCGGATTCAGCGCGGCCGGGGGGTGTGCGGCGGGCGGCCGCTGTTGAGCGGGACGACCCGCCGGGGAGTCTCCCTCACTCCTTCCAAACGAACAACTCACTCACGCCGCTGCGGGCCTTGCCGGCGTGGGTGAACACCACCCGCACCTTGCCCGCCTTCACCTCGTCGAACCGCACCTCGTTGAACCGGCTGCCGGCCGGCTTCTCGGGCGAATACTTCGCGTTCGCCACCGCCATCCACGCCTTCCCGTCCCAGCCCTCCACTTCGTATTTGGTCGGCGGCTGCACCCCGCCGCGGTCGTCGTAGACGGCCAACTCCACCCGCCGGAAGGTCTTCTCCTCGCCGAAGTCCACTTCGAGCCAGTCGGTGGCGTTCGGCGACTCGTAGCTGGTCCAGCGGTTGGTCGGGGTGGGGAGGAAGTTGGTCTTACCGTCGATGGCCGACATCGGCTTGCCGCCGAAGCGGTCGAAGTGCGACGCGGTCGCCTTCGGGAACGGCTAGTCGCCGGGGTTGTAGGCGAGGTTGCCGGGCGGATGCGGCGGGTCGGCGAGCGGCAGTTTCGCGTCGCCCCACACCTCGAACTCGGTCAACCCGGTCTTGCCGCCGGCGGCGTGGGTGAAGACCGCCCGCACTTTGGTCGCCGTGAGTGCGGCGAACGTGGCGACGGTCGCCCGCCGCCCGGTCGGGGCTTTCACTTCCGTAATCGGCTTCCACGCCTTGCCGTCCCACAACTCCAACGCGAACTTCTCCGGCGGGGTGACGCCCTTCTCGTCGTCGAGGAAGAAGAGCTTGGCGGTATGGACCGCCCGCTCGGTGCCGAAGTCGATCTCGACGGAGTCGGCGGCGTTCGACGAGCCGTCGCACGTCCAGCGGTTGGGCGGGTCGCGGTGGTACCAGGCGTTGCCGTCGTTCAGCTTGGCCGGCGGGGTGCGGGGGTTGGCGTACGAAACGCTCAGCCGCGGGTAGTAGGTGCCGTAGTTGTTCACCGCGAAGTTGACGACGGTCGTCTTCGGCTGCGGCACCTGCTTGTCGGCGGGCAGCTTCGCGGTCAGCGGGGCGAGCTTCTCGGAGGACGCGATCTCCTTGCCGTCGGCGAAGAGCCGCAGCCCCTTGCCCTTCTTGTACCGGGTGCCGTCGCGATCCCACAGCACGCTCACCAGTTGCCCCTTGTACGGCACATTGTCCACGGCGAAGTAATCCCAAGTGGTCGGGGCGAGCGGCTTCAACTCCAGCGTGTCGTCGTCCCGCGGGCGAATCCCCACCAGCCCGGTGATGACCAGGTCGTTGAACGACGAGTGGAAGTAGTGCTCGCTGTGGTTGTACCCGTCGTGCCCCTCGAACGAGCCGGTGTCCGGGTGGCACGCCTCGGCCAGGTACGGCTTGCCGTCCTTGCGGTGCGTCTTGGCGAACGTCTGCAACAGCTTGACGTAGTCGGCCGAGGTGACGACCTTCTGGTCGTACTCCTGGAGCAGGTTGGCCATCCCCTTGAGCGTCTGGCTGGTGGCGTACGGCCACGACTGCCCGCTCCACCAGCAGCAGGAGTTCTTGAGCAGGAACATGGGGTCGTTCCGCTCGACCGTACTCGGCCCGAAGGGGGCGGCGAACCCGTCCTTGTCCAGCAGTTTCTTCCACGCCGCCTCGTACCCCTGGCCGGCGTCAGGCATGGAGAACTGCCACGGCACATACCCGATGAGTTCACGGCCGTACTCGCTGCCGGCGTGCTTGCCACTCTGGTAGGTGAGGGTGAGCGCCTGCACCTTGTGCCCTTCCGCCTCCTCGTCCTGCTGATACATGGGGAAGAAGAACTTCCGTTTCGCGTCCCACAGCTTGGATTGCAGCTTCTCCTTCAACCCGGCGGCCTTCGCGCGGTAAGCCTTCGCCGTGTCGCTGTCTTTGGCCAACTCCGCGACGCGGGCGATGGCGAGCGCGTCGGCCCACAGGTAGACGTTCGACGTCGGGCGGTAGCCCGGTGCCCCGCGGAGGATGTCCTTCGCCTGCCGGCTGTTGATGTTGAACTCCATGCCGTCGTCGTGCCCGGTCTGCCAGAACAGGCCGACCTCTTTCACGAAGTGCCGCTTCTCCCACCCCTCGTGGTTCTTCTTCAGGTCGGGGAGCAGGTCGGTGACGAACGTGTCATTCGGGTGAACGCGGTGAACGGCCCACACGGAGTCCGCCAGCCAGGTGCTGTAGTTCCGCGGCTGGGCACCCGGAGTGCGGAACCAGTACCGGGCGTAGTCGCGGGCGATCTGCGGGTTCCGCAGCCAACGGGCTTCGTACAGTTGGTGCCCGGCCGGACATGAGATTGCACCATAGGCCCCGGACCAGAACGGCCGGTCGATGAACTCGGTGAACCCGTACCCGCTG
>JANNVG010000968.1:0-4722 GCA_031414395.1 Fimbriiglobus sp. | reverse complement strand
CCGCTCGCGGAGCGAGCAGAGCACACCAAACCGGCTCTCACTTCAGTCCCACCTCCCACACCACCGCCCCGCCGAACTTGCGTTCCGACTTCACTTCGTATCCGGCCGGTAGCACGTACACCCCCGCCGGCGGCAACTCATCCTGAATGTGAACCACCCACAGCCGCGGTTTCGGCGACGTGACGGCGTGCCGCTCGATCCACTCGTCCCACTCCTGTTCCGGCTTCTCTTTGTGAACGACCGTGACCGCCCCCGGTTCGAGGCGGCGGAGGTAGTAGTCGAGTTCCCAGTGGTTGGCGTACACCGGCTCGCCGGTGGCACGGTGCGCCAGCACCTCGACGGCCGCCTTGTCGCACTCGGCCCGCGGCCACGGATCAACGACACGCCGCAGCGTGTACCCGGCCGGGACGAGCAGCACCGCCACCCACACCAGCAGCCCCCACCGCCACACGCGGTGTGATCCGATCCACGTCCAGAACTGCCACAGGCCGACGCACGCCGTGAGCGCCAGCCCCGGCGCCAGGAAGGCGGTCGTGCGGGCCGCTTGAAATGGGTACTTTTGCATGCACGCGGCGACGAACGCCAGCAGCATGGAAAGTAGTGTGACGCACGCCGCACCCCAGGCGTCGTGCCTGCGGAGCAGCACCCACACGCCCACCACGGCGGGAACCAGCAGCGGCCATCCGTAAGGCTGGAAGGCGTACCGCACCACGTCGAACGTGTTGCTCGCCGCCCACGCCGGCACGCTCGCCGGGTTCTGCCAGTCGGCGAAGCTGCCGGACTTGGCCGACCAGCAGGCATCCATTGGGCCAGTGCGTTGTGCGGCCACCGGACCGAGTGCGAGCCATACGAACGACACTCCCACCGCCACCGCGAACGCCACATACGCCGTTCGCCCGGTCCAGTTCGCACGCCACGCCGCCGGCAGCCACGCCACCAGCACCCCGCCGCACACGAAGCAGGCCGGGAACGAAGTCCAGATGCACACCGGCGCCACCGCCGCGGCAATCAGGCACCGCGCCCACAGCGGCTTGCGGTCGGTCGCCACCACCGCCCAGATCGCGCCGGCCGCCACGCACACGTCGAGCGAGTACCACTTGGCTTCGCACGCATGGAACAACAGCCGATCCGACACCGCCACCAGCCCGACGGCAATCGCCGCCCAGACTGGGGGAAGCATCCTCCGTGCGGCGAACGCGGTGAACACCACCGCCAGGCACGCCGCCACGAACGACGGCAACCGCAGCGCGTACTCGCCGTCACCCAGCACCGCGACCACGGCTTTTTCGAGCAACAGGAAGAGCGGGGGCGACGCCTCGTCGTAGATCAGCGGGCCGAGCGAGTCCTTCAGCGGAAGGCGAATTACGTTGACGATAAGGGCGGCCTCGTCGTGCCACACGGCCGGCCCGCGGGCGTAGTGATACCCCCGCAGCAGCAGCCCGACGGCCACCGCCGCCCAGATCAGCCAGCTTCCCCGAGTCCGCTCCATAGTTGCGGTAGTATCAACCTGTAAGGGCGGTGTCACCCGCAACATGGCTTTCTGTAGCCGGCCTCTGTGAGGCCCGTCGGACCGGGGTCACAGACCCCGGCTACAATTCACACCTATGAAACTCAAGCAGACCCCGGCCGACTTCCGGGTCGAAGAACTGACCGACGCGCGGGCCGACGGCGACGGGCCGTTCGCCTTCTACCGTCTGCACAAGGTCGGCTGGACCACGCCCGACGCCCTGCAAGCCATCGCACGCCGGTGGGATTTGCACTTCAACCAGTTCGGGTACGGCGGGCTGAAGGACCGGCACGCCGACACCACGCAGTTCATCACCATCCGGCACGGCCCGCAACGCGACCTGAGCCACGAGCGGGTCGAGTTGACGTTCCTCGGCCGGCGGTTCGAGCCGTACTCGTCGCGGGAAGTCACCGCCAACCGCTTCGACGTGACCGTGCGGGCACTCACCACCGCCGACGAAACGCACCTGCAAGCGATGAGCACCGAAGTGGCGGCGTGCGGGGTGCCGAACTACTTCGACGACCAGCGGTTCGGGTCGGTCACGGCCGACGGGCGGTTCGTGGCGAAGGAGATGGTAGCCGGGCGGTTCGAGGAGGCGTTGAGGATGGCGTTGGCGTCGGAATACGAGTTCGACAAGGCCGAGCAGAAGGAGGAGAAGCACACCCTGCTGGCGCACTGGGGCGACTGGCCGACGTGCAAGGCGAAGCTGCCGAAGGGCCACGCCCGCAGCCTCGTGACGTACCTGTGCGACCACCCGACGGGCTTCAAGGGTGCGGTCGCCCGCCTGCGGCCGGAGCTGCAAGGGCTGTACCTGTCGGCGTACCAGAGCGAGCTGTGGAACCGGATGCTGACCAAGTGGCTGGCGGCGAATTTCCCGGCCGACGCGCTCGGGGTGATTCACCAGCACCGCGGGCCGCTGCCGGTGCCGGTGCGGATGCCGCCGGACGTGGCGGAGAAGTGGGAACGCCTGCTGCTGCCGCTGCCGTCCCCGCGGTTGAAGCCCGACCCGAATGCCGACTGGCTGCCGCATTTGGACGCGGTGTTGGCCGAAGAGCAGGTCACGCTAAAGGGGTTGAAGGTGCCGGGCATGGACAAACCGTTCTTCTCGAAGGGCGAGCGGTTCGCGTGCCTGCGGCCGGCGGGCATGACCGCCGAACCGGGGGCGGACGACCTGAACCGCGGCAAGCGAAAGGTGACGCTGCGGTTCGACCTGCCCCGCGGGGCGTATGCCACAATGATCGTGAAGCGGCTGACGGGCACGAATGACTGACGCCGAGCGGCGGACGGAAGCAAGGGGACCGGCGGAAGCCGCGGAGCGGCGGCAGATAATGTGTCTGTCGCCCCTCCGGGGCTTGGTCCATTTCCCCATCAGATCCAGGGGTTCCGTCGCATCTCCGATGCTCCGTCACCCCTGGCTAACATCTGCCGCCGCTCCGCGGCTCGCATCCTTCACCCGCTGATCGACGCATACGCCGTGGCCAGCACCGCCGCCGATTTCGCCAGTCCCGCCCGCTCGTCGTCCGACATCTGCGGGTCGAGCACTTGCGTCGCCCCGCCCGCCGACACCACCGCCGGCAGCGACAGCGCCACCCCGTTCAGGCTCGGTTGCACGCGGCTGACCGTCAGCACCTGATGTTGGTCTCGCAGCACCGCCCGCAGCACCGCCGCCGTACACAGGCCGATGGCGTGGTTCGTCGCCCCCTTCCGTTTGATGATCTCGTAGGCCGCGGTTCGCACCTCCGCCGCCACCGCCGGTTCGCGTTCCGCCTGCCAGCCGGGGTAGCTCCGCAACGGCACCCCGCCGACGGTCGCCGAACTCCACATCACCACCTCCGAATCGCCGTGCTCGCCGATCACCATCGCGTGAACCGAGTTCGGCGACAGCCCCAACTCGCGGCCGAGCACCTGCCGCAGTCGCGCCGTGTCCAACACCGTGCCGGTGCCGAGCACCCGTTCCGGCGGTAGCCCGCTGGATTCGGCGATCACCCGCGTGATGACATCGACCGGATTGGATACGACCACGACCACCCCGCGATACCCGCGGAGCTTCTCGCCGAACGTGCGGGCGATGGCGGCGTTGTCGCGGAGCAGGTCGAGGCGGGACTCGTTCGGCTTCCCGCCGCGGCCGGCGGCGATGACCACCGCGTCGGTGTCGAGCATGTCTTCGACGGCGTCCACCGCCCGCACGTCGGCGGTCGGATAAAAGCTACCGCCGTGGCTCAGGTCGCGGGCTTCGCCCTCGGCCAGCCCCGGCCGGGCGTCGAGTAACAGGACTTCTTCGGCGATGCCGGCGTGCAGGGTGGAGATGGCGACGCTCGCCCCCACCCACCCGATGCCGACGACGCCGACGGATCGCTTGGACATAACACACCTCTACGAGCCGCGATCGCGAGGGAGCGGTCTTCCTTCACCCGCTCCCTCGCGGTCGCGGCTCGTTGTCAGGCCGCCACGCGAACCCGCACCGGGCCGAACACGCCGTCGGTCGTCGGTGCGGAGCTGACGGCCAGGCTGTTCAGTTCCCGCTGGGCCTGCTCCAGCACCATCGCCACGATGCTGTCGGACCCCAACTGACGAGTCAGACTGCCGACCGCTTCGGCCGCCCACCGCGCTTCGATGGGGTCGATGGACGGGGTGTCGCACACGAGACCGACGCCGACGGGTTGTTTGCGAACGCGCATGGCCCAGAACCTCCTTGTTCGGGTGAAGTCGAGATTATCAGGGGGCGAACGGGGAGAGGCAAGAGCAAGCCGGGCAGGGGTCAGGAGTCAGATGCCAGGAGTCAGATGCCAGGAGTCAGTGACCCTTGCTTCTTACTTCTCTGACCCCTGGTCCCTGATCCCTGATCCCTATTTGCTCCGAACTTCCGTCGCCACGATCACCGGGTCGCCCCGCAGGCTGTCCGGCTTGATTTCGTTGCCCGTCACTTCCACCCACTTGCCCACATAGCGGTCCAGGTCGGCCCCGCCGGAAATCACATAGTGCCGGACCACCCGTTTCTCGTCGGCCAGCAGGTAGATCGACCACTTGCCGTCCAGCTTGGCGTTCGCCGCGTGCAGGCTGCCTTCCACCGTCCGGCTGACCTTCTCCGCCTTCGGCGGGTCGGCCTTCACCACCGGCCCGGCCTCCGGCGGTCGCCACGCCGCACCGCCGCCGCCCCCGCCACTCGTGCCACCGCCGAGCGAGTTGTAAATGCGGTCGTAGCACAGGTTGGCCAG
>JANNVG010000967.1:0-5274 GCA_031414395.1 Fimbriiglobus sp. | reverse complement strand
CCGGCGGCTCACGCCGCTCGGCTCGCCCCATTTCACCCCTCACTTCTTCTGCTGCTCGACCCACGCCGCCCACTGGGTCGCCGCCCGCCCGCGGACCTCGTCGTCGGCAGCGTTCACCGGGCCGAAATCGACGGTGCTGTTCGACAAGCTCTTGAGTGCCGCCCGCGCCGCCCGCACCACATACTCCGACGGGTCGGTCAGCCGCTCGACGAGCGCCGGCGCGAGCGCCAGCTCGTCTCGCATCCCGCACGCCAGGCAGGCCGCCCGCCGCAACTCCATCTCGGTGTCCTTCAGCATGTCGCGGAGCGACCGCGGGGTCATCCGCACCAGACGCTCGGCCAGCGCCTCACGGGCCTGGTGCCGCTTGTCGCCGTCCAGCTTGGAAATGCACAGCACCAGAGCGCGGGTCCACTTCGCCCCTTTGGTGTCGCGGGCCTCGGCCAGCTTGGTCGGCCACTCGGCGTCGCTCGCGGCCAGCAGAGCCTTCGCCACCTTTTCGGCCTCGCCCGCCTCGGTCGGCTCCACCGCCTTCGGCAGGCTGAACCCGCCGGGGGTCAGGTCGGGGTCGGCGCCGGGCGGCGGGCCGCCCTGCTTCCGCGGCTCCTTCGGCGGGGGGGCTTGCAGCGGGGCCGCCCCCCCGCCCCGCAGTTCACCCTTGCCGGGGTCTTGCGCCTTCTTGTGCCCGAGTTCCTTCGTGAAGTTCGACTTGCACAGGAAGAGCAGGGCGAACGACGTGTTGATGTCGGCCGAGTAGCTGCTGTCGGTGAACGACCCGTCGGCCTGCTGCATGGCCAGGATGATGGTCGCCCCCCAGTCGTACCAGTCCACCCCGCCGAGGGTGTCCAGCCCGTACCCCACGCCCACCCGCTCGAGCGACCACAGGGTGTACAGGGAGTTGCCCGCCCCGATGAAGTTTTGCAGCCCGACCCCCCGCCCTTGCTGCCCGGCCACGAACGCCGCCAGCACCTTCAGCCCGGCCTCGCCCGCCCGCCCGACCGCCCCGCCGTCCGCCTTCGGCTTGGCCAGTTGGTCGGCCTTCTCCCCGTCGCCCTTCTTCGGGTTGAAGAACGGGTCGTCCTCGGGCAGGTCTTTCTTCGGCGTCACCTTCTTCTCCACCGCCGCCTCCCGCCCCGCCCGCCCGACGGCCAGCCCGAGCAGCCCGGCGCACGTCATGGCCGGGGTGGAGTTCCCGCCCACGCCGGCACTGTACCCCCACCCGCCGTCGCGCCCCTGCGACTGCACGAACCGCGCCTCGATGAGCGCGAAGGCGTCCTTCGCCGGCACCCCGTGCCGCGAGGCCACCCACAGCCCGACGATGCCGAACTGGGTGTTCGAGTTGTCGTCCCCGTAGGCCCCGCCGCTCCCCCGCCCGGTCGCACGCAGCGCCTGCTGCACGGCCGCCCACACCTTCGCCACCTCGGGGTGGAGTGCCCCCGTCTTCAGCCCGCTTTCCGGTTTCAGGAAGCCGTCGTCCTTGCCGCCCTTCGGGTCCGCCTTCGGCTTGGTGGACAGCTCGTTGTTCTGGAGCGCCTTGAGCAGCGCCTCGGCCCCCTCCACACTGTTCTCCCAGCACTTGTAGGTCCACCCGCCGGCCCCGTTCATGCCGGCGTACAGTCGCACGCCGAGCATTTGCAGCAGGGGGATGTCGCCGCGGTCGCCCAGGCGATCCAGGAAGATGATGGCCAGGGAGATGTGGTACGTGTTCGTCTGCGTCAGCGACTGGGTGCGGACGGCGTCGGCCACGTTCTTCACCGCCGGGTCGTCGGCTTTCACGCCGGCTTCGAGCATGGCCAAGCCGCTGAGTGCCACCGCCCCCAGCCCGTTTTCCGACCCGCCCTGTTGGGGCACGCCGCCCGCGTACTGCTTGCGGAGGAACTCGCCCCCCTTCTGGATGGCAGCGGAGACGGCCTTCGCGTCGGCGGCGCGCGCCGGCGGGGCGAACACGGCCACGAACGCGGCGGCAACAACAGCAACGGTCACGGCACGCATGAAACACCCCGGCGGAGTGGTGAGCGGCGAACGGCCCCGGAGAGGGTGCGAGAGGGGCACCGGCAATCCTACCACCTTCCACCGGCCGGGCAAACACCCATCTCCGCCGACAGCTCGGCCGAAATGTCCTATAGCTCGGTCGGAATGTGATTGCGGGCGTGAGCAATTGTGTGGCGGACGCGGCGACGGAAAGCTACTCCTCTGGGGGGGGCCAACTCGCCCCGACTCACGTCCCCCCTGTTGAGATCGCCCGATGCGCCCACACGCTACGAGTCCACTGCCGACCGGCCCGATGGTGCGGATGTTGCGGCGGATGGCGAAGGGCAAACGGGTGGCGGTGATGCGGACGGTCGGCCCGTTGCGCGGGCACGCCAGCATTCTGGCCGGCCTCGTCGCCCGCGGGCTGATCGAAGGCGGCGGTGCGGCCGACCCGCTGCCGGTGTACCGGCTGACCTCCGCAGGCTTTTCGGCCCTCGACTGCACGCGGAGCGCGATTCGGTAGACGTGGAGCAACACCAGCCGCCGACACCGTCATGCCCCAGACAGGATTCGAACCTGTGACCTGGCGTTTAGGAAAAGAGAGGGGACGGACCGAAACACACGCTCGTCACCCTGGTTTTCAGGCACTCTAGCACTTCCCGCCCGCATTGCAAGCGGTTGCATTCGGTGCGTGAAAACCCCTTGAAAAGCGGATGTCGCGGAACGAATCGCAGAAGAATCGCGGAAGAGATTCGAGGTAAGGGTGTGGCGGCGAAATCAGCATTTCGTCGCCGGGCGGACACTGATGCGGGAGTCGAAGCCGGTCGGTCCGGTGGACGACGACGTGGTGGACGCCACCCGGACGTTCCTCAACCGGCACGTCCGCGGGCTGGTCGAGTTCCAGCGGTTGACCGGCTGTCGGCCGGGGGAGGCGTGTGCCTTGCGGTGGTGCGACCTGGACACGTCGAGGGTGGTGTGGGTGTACCGCCCGCCTCACCACAAGACGGCATGGCGGGGAAGACTCGCATCGTCCCCGCCGGGCCGAAGGCTCAAGAGTTGTTGTTGACGTTCCGACCGGCTGGCCCTGCCACCCACCTATTCTCCCCGGCGCTCGCGGTCGCCGAACTCCACGCCGGGCAGGGGGCGGCGGGCCGCAAGACATCGCGGTTCCCGTCGCACATGGCCCGCAACGCCGGCAAGCGGAAGGCGAACCCGGAGTGGGCGCTGGCCGCGGCGTACACGGCAAGCTGCTACGGGCACGCCGTCGTCCGGGCGTGCGACCGGGGGGTTCCCGCCTCCCGCTCCGCTCACCCAGCGGGCCGACGAGACGGAATCGGCGTGGTGGGGGCCGGCTGAACGCCGAACAGAAACAGGAAGTGGAGGCGTGGCGGAAGGCGCACCGCTGGCACCCGAACCAGTTGCGGCACCTGTTCGCCTCGGTGGTACGCAAGGAACACGGGGCGGAAGCGGCCCCACTGCTTTTCGACCCGTGTCCGTGCGCATCCGACGCAGGTAGACCGAGCCGAACGGGGGACCGGTCGATCGGGTGGCCGCTACGGTGGGGGGAGTCGTGACTGAGGTCGGTTTCCACCGGCCAGCGGGGTCGGCGATCAGGGCCGAGTCACCGGTGGCCAGGGCCGGGCATGTCGGGCGGCACTCCTCCCACGATCGGGCGGAACCCGTCCTTAGGCAAGAGCGGGGAATTAACCTCCCGGTTCGGTGGGTCGTATGGTGACGCTCCACTTGGGCAGGGTGAGTGAGCGGGTGAGTCGTGCGGCGATGGGGCGGAAGGCCGCTTTGGTCAACCGCACGCCCCGCTCGTACAGCGTCGTCGTCTCCCGGACGATCGGGTGCAGTCCCCGCCACGTCATCGTCCCGGCCCACCGCAGCACGTCCGCCACCGTGGACAGCAACGCCCCGTTCCAGTGCCGCTCCAGGAGACCCCAGCACCGCACGATGGGGTTGTACTTGCTGTGGTACGGCGGCAGGTACACCAACTCGACCGTCCCCTGGTGCCGGTCGGCGAACCCCACCACCCGCTTCAGGAACTGGGTGCGAGAACTGGCCACCTCGGGCCGTTGTCCAATTCGATGTGCAACCGGGTGACGCCGGGGGAACCGCCTTCCGCTCCGCCCACCACTGCTCCAACCCGTCGGCCAGGAAGTCGCTCGTCTGCTTGGAGTGGCCGAACAGGAACCACGGGTGGTGGATCGGCCCCGCCCCGCGGGTCAACTCCAGCACGCCGAACGGCACCAGCAGGGCGTCCGGCCGCATGTCGTGGTCCAGGGCCTTCACCCCCTCCGCGCCGCGCCCCTCACCCCCGCGGGAGAAGTCCCCCACCTTCACTTTCGCCTTGGTGTCGATGGAGATGCGGAGGGGGTCCGGGTCGGCGACGGACTCGACACGGGCGTCCCGCACGTGGGCGAAGATGGCGTCCGTCTGGGGCCCTTTTTTCGGGGCCGCGCCTTCTGGACGCGGCGGAGTTTGTACCCCAGGCGGTTGAGGATGTCGCCGACCGTCTGGCGGGTGGGCACCTTCCCGGCCAACTCGCGGATGGCCAGCAGGGCCTGGCGGACGGCCTTGGCGGTGATGCGGGTGTAGGCGAAGGTGGTCTGGAACTTGGGGTCGGCCTGGGCGTGCGGATCGACCGGGCAGTTCGCCCAAATCTCTTTCCACCCGCCCGCCCACCTCCCCGCTCCGGGTGGCCACGATCACGCGCACCCCGGTCAGCGAGTCGGGACCCAGGTTGCGCACCACAACCGCCACACCGCCCCCCGTCGTCGGGCGGTAGCTCACCTCGACCGGGAGGGACGGAGCACCCGGCGGCCGCACCCACGACTGCCACGCCCAGAGCCCGAAACAGGTGCCTCAGAAGGCCACTCCGATTACCACGACCAGCCAGTTCACCCCACGCCCGAGCGCCCGCCCGAGTCGGGTGTCGGCGGGCGGCGCGGTGAGCAACCGTGGTACGCCCGCCGCCGGTCGCCAGTCCGAGTCTCCCGCCCGTGCCACCCAGTCGTCGCGCCGCAGTCGGCCGTCCGCGACCAGCGTCCGTAGTTGGTCGAACTCGAACGGACCGACGACCCCGCCCCCCCCGGACGTAATACCAGTTGTTCTCAGCCATCGCTCTCCCCCTTGCCGCCGCCTTACGGCCGCGGTCCGACAGTGTGAAGCTCCCCAGGGATCGTGGGCAGTGGGAAAGCGGTGTATCCTCAACTGACCAGGAGACCCACCGATGACCAAAGTGCGTGGCCAGTACCCGCCGGAGTTCAAGCTCCGGGCGGTGGCGATGATGACCGACCAGGG
>JANNVG010000966.1:0-3856 GCA_031414395.1 Fimbriiglobus sp. | reverse complement strand
GCCGGCGGCCACCACGTCGCGGTTGGCCAGCACCTTCAGCAGTCCGCTCGGCACGGTCGCGGCCGGCTCGTACTGTGCGGTCAGCCCGAGTAGCCAAGCGCCGAGCGCGTTCACGCGGAACTGGAGCAGCCCGTCGTACCGCGACAGGCACGACATGTCGTCCGTCCCCCAGCGGCCCTGGAAGTCGTCGCGGATGCCCTGCGGCGGCAGGTAGGCCACGTCGATCAGCCCGAGCGTGGCGGCGTACTCGAACAGGTACGCCAGCACGAACCGCCCCTGGATCTGCTCCCACTCCTGCGGGTCGTCGTAGCCCAGGTGCCCGTAGTAGTGCTCGGCGATGTACAACTCGTGCGGCTCGTGCGCGACGACGAACTGGCGGTTCGTCGCCCGCATCATGCGGAACAGGTCGTCCACCGCCACCCACCGGCCGGCGGGGCACTGGGCGAGCGCGTCGGCCACCACCTTCCGCCGGCCGCCGACCGCGCTCAACTCCGCCTTCCCCTGTCCCTTGATGTCCTCCACCCGGCTGAACTCGTCGTACTTGGTCGTCTTCTGCCAGCGCGCCCAGAGGGAGTCGAGCAAGTCCGGCGGGGGTGCGGTGAGCGCCTTTCGGCCGGCCGCGGTCAGCTTGAGTGAGTCCCCTTTCTTCTCGGCCAGCCCGCCGGCGAGCACCAGCACTGGCCACGCGAACGCCTTCACCGTCAGGTCGCTGGCGGAGTCGATCCCGTCGTCCTCGGCGTCCGCCGGAACGAAGAAATCGCCGCCGGAGAGCGCGGCGGCCACCGCCGGCCGGCTGGCCTCGGTGGGCACCAGTTTCTTGTCCGTCACCCGCACCCGGCCGGCGTCGATCAGCCGCAGGACCGCCCGCACGTCCGCTTCCGCCTCGCCCGCGGTCAGCCGCACGCGCACGGGTTCGTCCCACTCCACTTTCTGTGAACGGCCGTTCGTCCAGTCGTCGCGTTCCAGGCGCACCGTCGCCGGCGGCGGCTCGTGGCTGCGGACGGTGAAGGCGTCGGGCGGCGGCACGAACGCGAGGAGGATCGCCCGCAGGTCGGTCGGCAGGTGGGTCAGCTTGGGGAAGAACAGCCGCAGGACGGTCGGCTTCACGTTGGCGCGGTAAGTGTAGGAGTACGCCGTGTGATTCGGGTCGCCGGTGTCGAACCGCGGCAACTCCCCGTGGTGTGCGTCGAACTTCGCACCGTCGAAGTGGCCGTTGGGGTCGTGCGTGGCCGCCCGTACGGCATCCTTCCCACGCTCGTCCAGCCCGTCGTACAGCGCGCGAAGCCGTACCGGGTCGGCCAGCACGCGGGTGAACAGTTGGGCCAGTTCGCCCTTCTTCTTGGGCGGGTCGGGCTGAATCAGTTCGGCGAGCGGGCGGAGGGTGTCGAGCGTGAGGTGGTGGAACGCCTGAGCTACGGTGAGGGCATTGTCGGGAGGGGTTGGTTGCCAGGCCATCGCGTCGGCTCCGCTGGGGGCGGGCATTCTATTCGTCAGCCGTGGACACCGCTCCGCAACTCGTTCGACGTGATCGCTCGCGTCATGTCGATGTTCGCTATTCCGGGGGTGGACATCACTTGCGTGGCCAGTGGCTCGGCGTTGGTGATCGGCGCCGGCGGGTTGGCCCACCACGACGCGGCGAGGGCGGCGGTCCACTTGTCCACCTGCGGGCAGTCTTCCAGCGCGGCAAGCAGTTCGCGGGCGTTCGCCGGGCGGGCCTCCGGTGCCTTCGCCAGACACTGAAGGAGCAGTTGCTCGAATGCCGTGCCGACCAGCACGCCGTGAGCGGACGGCGGTGTCGGTTCCGCGTTCAGGTGCTTCATGCAGATCTCGACCACCGCCTTGCCGTCGAACACCGGCTGGCCGACGAGCAGGTAGTACGCCACCGCGCCGAGCGCGTACACGTCGGCCGGCGGGCCGACGGTGTCCGGGCGGCTGATCCCCTCCGGCGACAGGTAGAGCGGCGTGCCGGTGACGGTGTTCGCCGACGTGACGTTCGCCTCGCGGCCGTCGGCCACCTTCACCAGCCCGAAGTCGAGCACTTTCACGAAGTCGGCCACCCCGCCGCGGCGGGTGAGGAAGATGTTCGCCGGCTTCACGTCGCGGTGAACCAGCCCGGTCGCGTGCGCCTCGGCCAGTGCGCCGCACACCTGCTTCATCAGGTACACCACGCGGGCCTCGGGCAGCGGGCCGTACTTCCGCACCAGGTCGTCCAGGTTGGTGCCTTCCAGGTACTCCATCGCGTAGTAGAAGAGGCCTTCGGGGGTGCGGCCGTAGTCGTAGATGGCGACGGTGTTCGGGTGCGTCAGCCCGCTCGTCATCTGCACTTCGCGCTCGAAGCGGGTGATGGCGATGTCGGTCATGTTGGCCACGTCGAGCAGCTTGACGGCGGTCGGCCGGCGGAGCATGGCGTGCCGCGCCTTGTACACCGTGCCCATCCCGCCCTGGCCCAGCTTCTCTTCCAGTGTGTACTGGCCGAGTTGCTTCGCCTCCAGCACGGCGGCCCGCAACTTCTGCTGCTGCCGACTCATGAACAGCATGGCGGCGAACAGCCCGGCGGCGGCGAGCAGCAGCAGCACGAGCAGGACGCCGAGCGCGCCGCGGAGGATGTACACCGGGCGGAAGGCCTCGTCGCGGTTCACTTCCGTCACCACCCCGATGTCGTACTCGGGCAGCCACGTCCACGCGCCCAGCTTCGGCACCCCGCGGTAGTCGGGGTAGCCGTCCACGTCGTACCCGTCGCCGTTCGGCGCTTCGACCACCGGTTTCGTCAGCGGCCATTCCGCCCGGCGGGTGCGGGGGCGCTCGTACTCGGTCAGGTTCGCGCCGGGGTTCTTCAGGTACAAGGTGAGGATCGACCGCTCTTCGGGGCGGTCGACCAGCAGGCCGTACTCCTTCATCTCCTCGTCGAACCGCGACTGGCTGAGCATCAGCCCGTCGCTGTCGAAGGCGTAGGTCTCGCCCGATTTGCCCGCCTGGGCGGTTTGCAGGATGCGGGTGAAGTCGGCGTCCGGGCGGATGCGGAGGCTGAGGGCGGCGATCACCTTGCCGCTGTCGTCCTTCACCGGGGCGGCGGCGAGCATCGTCGGCACGCCCATCCGCAGCACCCCGTTCTCGTCCTTCAGCCACGACACCGCCTTGTACGGTTTCGACACTCCCGGCTGGCCGGCCAGCACCTTGTCGAAGAACGTCTTGCGGGTGCCGGTGAGGGGTTTCCCCTGGGCCTGGTCGTCTTCCGCCGCCACGATCACTGCGGAGGTGTTCACCAGGAAGAAGCCGTGGTAGCCGCGGTCGGCCAGTCGGGTGGCGAACCACTCCCGCAACGCCTCCACCGCCTTCGGGTCGGAGGAGCGGCCCAACTCCGGCGCGCTGATCGCCCGTGCCGCCTGCCGCACCTCTGGCGCGTCGGCCAGCAGCACGGCCATTTGTTCCTCCCGCTTCACCCACCCGCGGAGGGCCTCCACGTCGGCCTTCAGGATGGTCGTCATGGTGGCCGTCCGCTGCTCGCGGAGGGCGGATTCGATGGACGAGTTCACCCACCAGCCGGCCACGCCGATCACCAGTGCGGCGATGACCGGCCACGCCCACAGTTGGCGGCGGAGGAACTTGGCGGTGGCGTCGAGGGCGGCGGACGACGTGAGGCGGGTGAAGAAGCGGAGGGACGACGGCTTGCCGACGTCCGGCGAGAAGCTGGTGCGGCTCGGCGACGGGGTGGCGGGTGGCATGGCGGGCGGACAAAGGGGGTGGTTTCCCACTTCAGTCTAGCCCGCAAACGTGCCGGGTGCCGCGAGTTTCTGTGGCCCCCGTGTGGAACGCAGCCTCGCTTGCGAGCCGCGCTCCGTGAGGAGCCGGGTGGATC
>JANNVG010000965.1:0-2397 GCA_031414395.1 Fimbriiglobus sp. | reverse complement strand
TCGGTCACGGCGGCTTTCATCGGCGGATACTCTGGTGTTCGGGCAGTGTGACGACTACGCACGCGGAAAGCGGATCACCTGCGGCTCGTCGTTCGCACCCTTCGGCCAGAACATCGGCTCGATGCCGAGTTCGATGATCGACTGGTGGACGACGACGACGTTGTGGCACAGCAGTTTGAGCAGCACTTCGTTCTTCATGGCGGTGTCCGTCCGCCCGCGAACGCTGTCTTGAAACTTCGCCTTCACCATGCTGAACGTGCTTTCGACGTTGCTCCGCTGGTGGTACTTGGCCAAGAACTCCGGGCGGTTGAACTGGTAGAAGTGGAACAGCCGTTCCCACACCGTCCCCGGTTCGCCCGCCACGTTGTTCACCTTGAACGGGATGAACACGGCCGCGTTGTGCTTCTCCACCAGTTCCAAGTTCTCCCGACTCAGATACCCCTTGTCCGCACACACCGTCTCGACGCCGAAACCGTTGGCAACGGTCTGTTCCAAGAGTGGGCGGAACAGCGGGCAGTCGTTCGCGTTCGGGGCGTCCACAATCGCGGTGGTGACGATGTTCGTCTTCACCCCCGTCATGCAGTGGGCCTTCACCCACGCCCGCCCGCTCTGCTCCCGGCTGTACTTCTCGTCGTACCAGCGGATGAACCGTGAAGTGCTGAACCCGGTGGAGTCGGGGGCGAACGTGGTTTCGACGGCTCGGAGCGGGAACGCGCTCCGCTCGATCAGTTGGTAAAGGAACGGGGTCATCAGGTCGGAGTCGATGAAGTTCAGCACGCTCGCCGGGGTCATGGCGTAGTCCACGAACCCCCGCGTGTGGGCGTCCTTCAAGTCGCACATGAACCGCCGACCGGAGAAGGTGGAGAACACCTTGTAGGCCGACGCGAACACCATGTCCCGCATGAACGTCCGCCGCCCGCCGTTCCGGTGCCGGGTCGGTTCCTCCACCCCACGGCACAGATCGAACAGCAGTTCTTGGAACCGCGTCTTCTCGGTCGTCTGGGCGAGGTTGTACTTCGGCCAGTTCTGCTTGTACGTTTTCCGCTTGGGAACGGCGTCGGTGTCGATGCACTTCGACCGCTTGCCGCCGTCCCGCTCGCTCACCAGTTCGGCCGCGAGGACGTGCTTGCAGGGGCGTTGGGCGAGTTGGAAGTCTTCGCAGTTGCAGGACGGTTCCTTGCCGATGCGGACGCGGTACGTCCCGTTGCCCGACTGCGACGGCACCAGCCATTGCCCCTTGTCGTACACCACCCGTGAGCGGGCCGCGATCTCCAACGCTTTCAGTTCTCGCAGTTCCATCGTTGCCACCCCCACGCGATCAAGGCGCGGGAGCAATGTAGCATTTTTGTTGCTACATACGATGTCGGCAGTTGACGCCTCTGCTTTTTTGTTGCTACAATCCGGGAATGGCCGGACGACCGAAGAAGCCGAAGGCGGACGCCAAGACGTACATGCTCCGAATCCGGATGACGGAGGAGGAGCGTAAAGTCTTGGAAGAGGCCGCACGGGTGTTGAGTCTGGACACTTCGTCGTGGGCACGGTCGGAACTCCTCTCTCTCGCCCGGCGGGTCATCCGGGCGAACAAGGGCGACAGTACCGAGACCTGAAATCCGGCACGGGACTTGCGCGAGTGGAAGCGAAAACGCACACTTCGGTTGAGCATTTCCGGGCGGTCTACACTGCGGGATTGCGCCATCGGACCTCATGCCGCACAATTCTGTTTTGCGCGTGAGGATGCCGTATGATCGACGTACTCTTGTCCTGCTTGGCAGAGTTCCGGGAGTCGCCGGATTGGGTACTGGAACAGATTGAGGGCGATATGCGGCCGTGCCAGAAGATCGCCGACTGGCGGAATTACATCCCGCACGAGGTCGCCGTGGTGTGGCACGAGTTGTCCGTCGAGACGAGAGTGGTCGCCTACCTAATGGCCCGGCAGCAAACGAGTTGCGAAGGGTAGGCGCTCATGACAAGATATTCCTGACCGCCGCTTGGTCCAACTGACCATTCATCACCCCCACGGTGCAACCTACCAGTTGTTGACCGAGCATTGAGACCGTCAGGATGAATCTGCTTCTCGCGTCCGCCGGTGCGATTGGATCGCCACCAATGACTGACATTGTGAACCCGTCCGCGTAACGCAACTTGTCACACCACGACCTGACGTTCGTTGACTCGAATGAGACTTGAGTAAAGTCGTCGCGTTTCTTGCTGCTCATGGTCCAGTGCGCGCAGATGTTCCGGATTTCCCGGATGCTATCTAGGTCGGCGTGTGTCTCTGGGCCGATGATTCCAAGCAGTCTGGCGATGTCCGTCCGACTGCTGAAACTGCCGAGTGGTCCTTGATGCCTGAACATCTTATCTTCCAGCTTTTCGCAGTACGGATTCGCTCCCCATTTT
>JANNVG010000964.1:0-5127 GCA_031414395.1 Fimbriiglobus sp. | reverse complement strand
TCCACACGGGTGAGGCCCTCGGTGGCATCGGGAACGTACTCGCCTGGACCTGGCATACGCCCATCTCCTGACTCCCACGAATCGGATAGTCAGGGTAGGCCGACCGGGGAGAAATGGCACTTGCGGTGCTACAGTCTCGATTTTGCGGGGCATTGTCGCAATCCGGTGTGGCGAGATGACGGCCGGAGGTGGTGAATTCTACTCGCGTCCGCCGTCCCCGTCACACCCACTTGATGACCACGCCGAGCCAGTTCTCCTTGTCCTTCAGCAGCCCCTCGTAGGCGTCGCCGAGCTTCTCCGGCGGGAGGGTGTGCGTGACCAACCCTTCCAGACTCAGCCGGCCGGACGCGATCATCCGCAGCAGCCAGTGCTGCGCCTTGTGGATGTCCCACGCGCCGGCCAGCCGCGTGTGCGCCGGCTCGAACAGCATGTTCCCGTGTGCCCCAGTCACCTCGATGTACCGGCGGTGCAGGTCGTCGTAGAAGTTCACCTCCGCCGCCTTCCCACGCGGACTGCCCACGACCACCACCTGCCCGGCATCGACGGTGTAGCTCATGGCGGTGGGAATCGCGGCCGGCACGCCGGTCGCGTCGATCACCACCTCGGCCCCCTTCGCGCCGAGCAGCTTGGCGAGTTGCCCCTTCACGTCGGGCGTGCTCTGGTCGATCACGAAGTCGGCGCCGGCCTTCATCGCCGCGTCCCGTCGCATGACGACTGGGTCGATGCCCACCACCGGCGACATGCCCGCCGCGATCGCACACCGCAGGGCGAACTGGCCGATGATGCCCAGCCCGAGCACGGCACAACTGCGGCCGAGCGTGAGGCCCACGCGGATGCTCGCCCCGAACCCGTACCGGGCGATCACCGCCACCGCCGCCTTCTCGCTCGTCAAGTTGTCCGGCATCTTCCACACGCGGCACCGCTCGTGCCCGACGGTCAGCAGTTCGGCCGAGGCGTGGTTGCCGGGGAACGACACGCGGTCGCCCTCCGCAAACCCGCCGGGAAAGTCTTTGCCCACCTTCAGCACGCGGCCGGCGGCGCTGTACCCGCTCTTGAACGGGAACTTCCAGTCGGGCATGTTCGGGTCTTGAAGCCACTGGTGCGAGCCGGTGTACACGGCCAGTTCGGTGCCGGCGCTCACCCCGCTGTACTCCGCCCCGACGAGGATCTGATTCGCGGCCGGGTCGGGCAGGGAGACCTCCCGCACGGCGACCTTGTACGGCTCGGTGATGACGGCTTGACGGGCGGTGTTCATGGCGGGTTTCCGGGGAGACGGCACGAGGTGGTTTTACGAAACCGCAGGCGTGGGCCGACGGGCAACCGCGATTCCGGCCTGAAAAATGTGGGTGAAATTCACGCCGGCTTCACGCGGGCGGCGCCTATCAGTGTCTTGCGATTACACGCGGCGGCCACGACGAACGGCCCGCACCGCCCCTCCCGGCCGCCGCCCCGCCCCCGACACTCACGACCCGCGTTCGCGCCGGCAGCCGCCGGCGGGCGGTGGTGCGCACCCATTGGAACCGACCACATGAAAGACATCGTTGACACCGCCGTGGCCGCCGGGTCGTTCAAGACCCTGGCCGCCGCCGTCACCGCCGCCGGGCTGGTGCCCACCCTGAAAGGGGCCGGCCCGTTCACCGTGTTCGCCCCGACCGACGAGGCGTTCGCCAAGCTGCCGAAGGGCACCGTCGAGGCGCTGCTCGCCGACATCCCCAAGCTGACCGGCATCCTGACCTATCACGTGGTGGCCGGCAAGGTGCTGGCCGCGGACGTGGTGAAGCTGGACGGCAAGAGCGCGAAGACGGTGAACGGGGCCGAAGTGAAGATCAGCACGACCGGCGGGGTGAAACTGAACGGCACCGCCACCGTGACCCAGACGGACATCGAGTGCAGCAACGGCGTGATTCACGTGCTCGACGCGGTCATCCTGCCGCCGGGGTAAGCGACCCGCTCAACGAGCCGCGACCGCCAGGGAGCGGTTTCGGCCGCTCATTGAGCCGCGACCGCGAGGGAGCCGGTGATTGCGCTCCCTCGCGGTCGCGGCTCGTGCGCGGTCGCCGCTGCATCAACTCGGCGACGGCACGTCGGGCGTCGCCGGCGCTTCGGGCGTCGGCGGCACCGGCACGGCGTGCTTGTCCGGGCCGAACCACTTGGCCACTTGGTCGGACGCGGCGGCTTTGACCGCGGGGGTGATGTTCCTGAAGATGGCGGTGGCGGCGGCGGCGAGGGCCGCGGCGTCGTCGGCCAGGCCGACGCCGGGCAGGATGTCGGGGATGGCGTCGAGCGGCATGATGAGGTAGCCGAGCGAGCCGAGGGCGATCGCCTTCGCCAGCACCGGCGTGTCCTTCGACATGGCCACGTGGTACAGCTCCATCGCCTTCGTCAGCGTCCCGCGGCCGATCCGCCCGGCGAAGTCCTTCACCTTCTGCCAGAACGCGCCGTCGGTGAAATACTTGGCGTACCCGGTGGTGTCGGCCGGCGGCGGGGAAGCGACTTCGGGGGTCGGCATGGGCGGGGCGTCGGTCGGCGGCGGCTGGTCGGTCATGGGATCACCTGAGAAAGGGGACACAGGTTGATTCGGCAAACCGACAGGCACATTTCGGGCCGCGATCACTTGCCGACGCCGGCAGCTTTCAGCTGCTTCTGGATTTCCTCTTCGACGCCCTTCCGGTTCTTCTGAGATACGGCATCGAGCAGCATTTTGGTGTACCGCTCCGCCTCGGCCGTGTTGCCGTATTTCGTGCTCATGACGATCAGATCGTACCACTGGGTCCGTGCGTACTCAATGGTGACCACTTCCTTCATGTCAAGCAGGCCGGCGTAGGCGTCGGTGTATTTGGCCACCAGTTTGGCGACCTTCGGATCAGGCGACTTCGGCGACCCGCCGAACATGTACGACAAGTCTTTCAACAGAAGGACGCTCTTCCGCTTCGTGGCCGTGGCGATGCGGGCGGTCAGGATCTCGTCCGGCACGTCGTAGCTCTGTGCCATCGCGTGAATCATCAGCCGCCCCTGTTGTCCGTACGAGGTGGCCAAAAGGAACGGGGCATCCTTGAACCGCTTCTCGAACGCCGGCAACTCGGCCTGGAGCTTTTTCATCCTCTTCTGATCGTCGTCCTTCTCGTCGGGGTCTCTCACGAAGACCCCGTTCATGAACTTGATCAGGTCGTCCATCGCCCCGTTCACCGCATCCACATCCGCCTTGCCCTTCCAGGTGCCTGCCAGCACCTTCTCTGCCACATACGCGGCGACGGCGTCTGGCCCGGCGTAAGCCACCTTCCCCGCCTTGTCGATGACGAACGCCGTCACCGACCGAGCCTCGCCCACATACGCGTCCCAGTTCTTTTTGTCCGCGTCATACGCGACCGGGTAACTCACACCCAGTTCCTCGGCGAATTTGGTCCCGAGCCACACGTGTTCCTCGACATCCTGAGCGCTCGGCTTCTTCCCGTGCATGGTGTGAACGCCGACCACCACCAGCCCCTTGCCGGCGTGCGCCTTCGCCAACTCGTCCATCCCGACCACCGCCAGGGCGAACGGCGGGGAGAGGTTGGTGAAGCTGGCGACATACACCGTGTCCTTCTCGAACGCCTTCACCTCCTTGCCGACCAGCCACTTGGTGACGGCCAGCGGCGGGGCGGAGTCGCCGACCTTCAACTTGGTCTCGACCTTCGGCGGATCCTTGAGTTGAGCGAACAGCGGGGCGGCGAGGGCGAAGGCAGTCAGGGCGAGGACGCGGAACATATTGACCTCCGGTGCGAGGGGGAACGGGGCTGCGTAGCGGATCGTACCACCTGTCACTGTCCGTCGGGAATCGAATGCACGCGGGGTCGGTCGGGCACTTCACAGGCCGAAGGCCTGACAGTCGTCAGCCCAGGGCAACGCCCTGGGAAAGCTTCACACAACCCACCACCCCGAAGGGGTGGGACAACAGGGTCGCAGGCCTTCAGCCTGCGGGTGGTTGGCGATGCGCACCCAGGGCGTTGCCCTGGGCTGACCACTCTCAGGCCTTCGGCCTGTTGGCGGTTCGCCACTCGCCGGCTCGCCTGCTCAACTCTCCATGAGCAGCCGCATGGGGTCGCTGAACAGTTGCACCAAGCGGGCGGTGAACCGCGCGCCGTCGGCCCCGTCAATCACGCGGTGGTCGTAGGTGAGCGACAGCGGCAGCATCAGCCGGGGCACGATCTGCCCGTCCTTCACCACCGGCTGCAACGCCGAGCGGCACATGCCCAGGATGGCCACCTCGGGGTAGTTCACGATGGGCGTGAAGCTGGTGCCGCCGATGCCGCCCAGGTTCGTGATGGTGAACGTGCCGCCCCGCATCTCGTCGATGGCCAACTTGCCGGCGCGGGCCTTCTCGGCGAGCGCTTGCACCTCGGCGGCGATGTCGCGGACGGTCTTCTTGTCGGCGTCCTTAATCACCGGCACCACCAGCCCGCGCTCGGTGTCCACGGCGATGCCGATGTGGAAGTACTTCTTCAGGATCACCTCGCCGGCGTTCATGTCGTAGCTGCTGTTGAAGGTGGGGAACTCCTTCAAGGCCGCCACGCACGCCTTCACCGCCAGCACCGTCCACGTGATCTTCGCCGCCCCTTTGGGGAGCGTTTCGACGATCCGCTTGCGGCCGGCTTCCAGGTCCGTAATGTCCGCCAGGTCGTTCTGCGTGACCATCGGCATGGTCCGCCACGCCACGGTCAGGTTCTCGGCGATCTTCTTGCGGATGCCGCTCGTCGGCTTCTTCTCGATCTCGCCGTACTTGCTGAAGTCGGGCAGCGGGGGCAGGGTGAAGGCGTTCACCACGCTGCCGCTGAAGCTGCCGCCGCCGGACTTCGTGGCTTGGCGTTCGACGCGGACGAACCCCTTCACGTCGTCGAGCGTGACGCGCCCGCCGCGGCCGGACGGCTGTTTCACCTCCGCCAGTGCCACGCCGAGTTCGCGGGCCAGCCGGCGGGTAGCCGGGCCGGCGGGGGTGTGGTCCTTCTTGCCGTTGGCCGGTTTGGCGTGGTGTGCTCGGGCCCCGGGCGGGTGCCGCTTCGCCGGGAGGGGGGGGGGGGGCGCACCCCCGCGCGGGGGGCGGCGACCCCCTTAGGCAAACGCGCGCGGCGCGCGCCGCCCCCAGCGGCCCCC
>JANNVG010000963.1:0-3696 GCA_031414395.1 Fimbriiglobus sp. | reverse complement strand
GGGGGGCCTGCCCCACGGCGCCCGCGGGGGCGGGGGTGGTGGGGGGCGCCCCCGCCGCCGGGCCGCGTCTCGCCCCGGTGAAAAACACCCACCCGCGTATGCGGTTCCCCCGGCTCGCCACCGACGAATGGGCTATACTTCCCACATCCACCCACGCCGCACCCCATCATGACCCGCACCCTCGCCGTCCTGTTCGCACTCATGCTGCCTGCGATCACTCTCGCCGCCGACCCGCACGCCGGCCGCTGGGTGGGGCGGTGGAGCAGCGACGCCAACGGCCACTCCGGCCCGCTGCGGGCGAACATCTCCCCGACCGCCACCGGCTATTCGGCCACGTTCGCCGGCCGCTTCGCCGGCGTGGTGCCGTTCGTGTACCGGACGCCGTTGGAGGTGGTCGGCACGAGTGGCGACGTGGTGTACCTGACGGCCGAGCGCCGCCTGCCGCTGTTCGGCACCTTCCGCACCGACGCCGTCGTCACTCCTGGCACGTTCGACGCCACCTTCCGTTCGGGCAAAGATTCGGGGAAGTTCACGCTCACCCGCTGACCGGCCGAGCCGTTTGGCATTCAACTTGCCCACTGTCATCCGCGCGACCTCGTCTCGCGTTGACAGAGGTTTCCGCACAATGGCAGTTCCCGAAGACGACTGGCTGCTCCCGACAGGGAGCGTTCGGCCGTCCACGCTCATCCTCCTGAGCGTCGCCGTCGTCGGGTTGGTCGCCGGGGCGTTATTCAAACTGGGCGTCGTCGGCCGGGTCCTCAACCTGGTCGGGGCGGTGGTGCGGTGGGGCGTGAAGACGGGGTTTCGGGCGTGGGAGCGGGGGTTGTCGTGGGCACCGTGGCCGGTGTTCGCCGTCACCGTCGCCGGGCTGTTGGCCGTGGGCGTGTTGCTGGCCGGCTGGGTGCCGGTGCTCGCCGTGCCGGTCGCCCTCGTCCCGCTGGTCGCGGGGGTGTTGGCGACCCTGGCGTACATGTTCATCGACGTGGAACGGTACGAGGTGGCCCGCGGGTACAAGGCGCTGCACAACCCCATGAAGGGGCAGCGGCTGGCCGTTGAACTTGTGAAGCACGGGCACGCGGTGGGCGTGCCGCTGCTGGCGTCGGCGGCGGTCGGCATGTTTGGCGGATTCGCCCTGCTCAACCTCGCGCTCTTCCACCTGATCGGCCCGACGTGGTACAGCCAGCCTGCCGACACGCCGACCTACCCCGACTTCATCGCCTCCGCACTCGTTCACCTGCTCAGCGTGCTGGACCTGCTCAACCTGCTCGACACCCAGCACCTGGCGCACGTGGTGGTGCCGCGGCCCGAGTCGCAGGTGGCGAAGGCGGCGTTGGGGGCGTTCAAGACGTTCCTCACGGTCGTCCTGCTCCAGCAGATTTTCGCCTCCGTGCGGCGGGGGAAGGTACTGGCCGAGACCATCGCCGACTTCTGGAGTCCGCACCCGCCCATCCACGACCGGGCGCGGGCGTCGTTGCCCCAGTACGGGGCGGCGGCCCTCTCCCCCCTGCTCCTCTCCCTCGGCCGCGTCGACTCGCTCACGCAGGAGCAGCGGCAGCAGTTGCCGGCGGTGCTGGCCACCGTCGGCCCGGCCGCCATCCCGCACCTGCTCGCCCGCCTGAGTGACCCGAACGAGCACGTCCGCGCGGTGGCGGCGTCGGCCCTCGGGCACCTGCGGGCGGGGGCGACGGTGACGCAGGTGTCCCGTCTGAGCGACGACCCGAGTGAGCTGGTGCGGCTGAGCGTAGCTGAAGCGCTCGGCGAGATGGGTGGCCGCGGGTGGCCGCCGCCGACCGACCGCCGCCGACGGGAGTGGTGGAAACCTTTGCGGTTTTGGCGACCGAAGCGAGTGGGGACCGAGGCCGAGGCCACGGCGGCACTCCTGGCCGCCCTCCGGACTGCACTGGCCGACCCGACAGCCGCGGTCCGCGCCGCCGCCGCCGAGTCCGTCGCCCGGCTCGGGCCGAAAGCCGCCGCCGAACTCACCCCGCACTTGATGGGACGCACCGCCGACGAGGACGAGACGGTGCGGGTGCGGGCGATCACCGCCATCGGGGTGGTGGGGGCCGAACACCCCGAGACGGTGCCGACATTGACCGGGCTGCTGTCCGACCCGAGCCAGGCGGTTCGCGCCGCCGCCGCCACCGCCCTCGGCGCGCTGAAGGGCCGAGCGACGGCCGCCGTCTCCGCCCTGGTGCCCCTCCTTCAGGATCGGGATGAAACGGTGCGAACGGCGGCGGCCGACGCGATGGGGCGGATCGGCACCCTGCCCCGAGCGGCGGCCGAACGCCTGGCCGAAGGGCTGGCGAGCGACGACACCGTCGTCCAGGCGCGGACGGCGGAGGCGCTCGGGAACATCGGCGAGGCCGCCGCCGACGTGGCCCCGGCTCTGGTGCAGGCGGCGGACGACGACAACGACCGGGTGCGGGCGAAGGCCATCGAAGCGCTCGGGCGGATCGGCGAGGCGGCCGCGCCGGTGGCCGTGCCGCGGCTGGTGCGGGCGCTCCGCGACCCGGACGACTGGGTGAGCGCGCTGGCCGCCGAGGCGCTCGGCGAGATGGGCAACGGGGCGGCCGACGCCGCACTGCCCGCACTCACCCGCTCTCTCACCCACACGAACTCGCAGGTGCGGGCGAACGCGGCCGAGGCGATCGGCAAGTTGGGTCCGGCGGCCGTGTCCGCCGTGCCGGCCCTGGAACGCGCCGCCGCCGACGCCGACGGGGGGGTGCGGCTGAAGGCGGTGGAGGCGCTCGGCGGGATCGCCCGCCCGCGGCCGTCCACCACCCGCGTCCTCCGGGCCGCTCTCGCCGACCCCGACCCGCACCTGCGGGAGGCGGCCGCGGCCGCGTTCGGCGAGTGGGGCACCGCCGACGCCGACGTGCAAGCCGCCCTGCTCGCCCTACTCGACGACCCGAACGACGGGGTGAAGTTGCGGGCCGTACAGGTGCTGCCGCGACTGGCCGGCGACGGGGCGGACGTGGTGGACGGGCTGACCCGCCGGCTGGTCGAAGACGACAGCGACCGGGTGAAAGGGGAAGCCGCCCGCGCGCTCGCCCTGATCGGGCCGGCGGCGGCCGCCGCCGGGGTCGCCCAGCTCCGGGCGGTTCAAACGGGCGAAGCGGGCGTGCGGGAAGAGGCGATGCGGGCGATGGTCATGGTGCAACCGCCGGAGGCGTACGAGGCGTTCACGGCCGGCCTGCGGGACGCCGAAGTGGGGGTGCGGACGTTGGCTTCGGCCGGCTGGCGGCGGGCGACGGATGTCCCCGAGTCGGCGATCACGGCCTTGATCGAAGCGTTACACGACCCGGAGTTGCAAGTGCGGGCGAACGTCGCCCACGCCTTCGGGCGGATGAACCCGGTGCCGGCCGAAGCGGTACCGCTGTTGGCCGAGTGCCTGTCGTCCACCGACGGCGGGTTGCGGTTGAACGCCGCCCTCGCCCTCCTCGCCGCCGTCGGCCGGTCCGCCTTCGACGCCCTCCGCCCGTTGCTCGACGACCCGAACTCGCGCCTGCGGCTGATCGCCGCCCGCCGGCTGCTGACCGAAGAACCACTCGACACGCACACGGCGGAGGTCGTCGCCGCGGCGGTGATCGACCCGACCCCGACCATTCGCAAGGCGGCCACCGAGTTGATCGCCACCCTCAGCACGGCCGCCGTGCCGACTGTGTTGACCGCCCTGCGTGCGCGGTTGGAAGTCGA
>JANNVG010000962.1:0-1766 GCA_031414395.1 Fimbriiglobus sp. | reverse complement strand
TCGTTGCGCAGGGCGCCACCATCACGGTGTCGCTGCCGGCGGTCAAGCCGGGCAACGGCGCGATCAGTAAGGCGACCGTCAGTGGCAGCGGACCTTCGTCCTACGCTATCACACTCGATCTCGCCGGCGCGATCGCCGACGACATGGGCATCTCTGGCGTGAAAGTCAGCTACACGACCGACGGCTCGGTGCCCGGCATGGGCTGCACAACGTCAGGCACCGAGGTGGTCTCGACCACCCCAGTCGCGTCGATCACGGGGTACAACGCAAGCACAGGCGTGGGTACCCTGTCGCGCTCGGGTCTAGCGGCGCGGACTTACAAGTTTCGCGTGTGCGGGGTCGACAGGAACGACGGCTCGCTCGTGGCCGATGGTGCTACGACGACAGTGACCGCACCCGTCGTGACGCCGGCGAGCGGCACCGTCAGTGGGCCCATCGCCGGGCCCCGAGCGGGTGGGACGTACACCGTATACCTGAAGCTCAACGCCTTCACGGCCGACGACGAGGGCATCGGCGGAGTACGGGTTCGCGTCAACACCGGCACGCAGGTTCCAAGCGCGGGCTGCGGCAGCGCCGGCTCGTTCGGCGGCGGGTCAGCCGACCTGGGGACCACAGGGGCGGGCGTCATGCCGAGTGACTATGATCCGGTCACCGGCTCCGGCAGCCTGGCCGTCCCCGGCCTGACCATCCCATCGGGCACTTCCGCCCTCTACAGCATTCGCGTGTGCGCCGTCGAGGCCAACAGCCACGCCGTGATTGCGGGCGGTGCGACCGTAAGCGTGACGCTGCCGAAGGACACTCTCGCGCCCAGCAACGGGAGCCTGGATGCCCGCACCACCACCGTCACAAGTGGAGGCGTCGCGACGATACCGGTCTCGGGGCTGACGGACGATCGCAGCATCGAACACCTGGTGATACGAGTCAACACGGGCCTCACGGCGCCGGTCGCCAACTGTCGCACCGCGGGCACCTTCAACGGCGGTCTCTCGGATCGCGCCGTGACGGCCGCAGCGGGCGTGTTTAGTGCATCTGCGGCCGCTCCCGCGGGGGCCGGTCTCAGCGCAGGCATACCGTACCGGAGCGCTACGTATCCGATTGTGAGCAGCGGGTCCATCAGGGTGTCCGGATTGGCGGCCATCGTGGGCGGGGTCAGCGCCGCGGCCGGACGAAGCTTCGCTATCCGCGTTTGCGCCGTGGACGCCGAGGGCAACACGGCGGCCGGCACGACCGCCTGGGCCGCGATCAAACCTGCGGGTCAGGTGTCGCAGGTCCCGAGCACGGGCACGTTCTCGGCCGTGGCGGGGCGGTCCACAGAGACGGTCCACGCGGTGAGCAACGTGCCTGCGTCGGCGATGGCTTATGCGACGGCCACCTTGACGGTACAGTGCCCGAATCCCAACACGGTGCTTACCGTGGGCGACGTGAGCGACGCGGAACTTGGGACCTTCAGCGCCAACGCTCCCCCGTTCACCGCCAGTGTGACGTGCCGGGCCGAACCGGTCGTGACCTGTGCGGGTCCCCGCTGCACGGCGGTTCCGCCTGCCGCCGATCCGTGTCCGAAGTCGAGCAAGAAACTCGCGCTGGCGGTCACATGCCCTGTCGCCGCTGCCGTCGATACCCGCGTCGTGAGCCCCAGTTACATGGTCGCATCGGTGCTCGACAGCCCTAGTGGCGTCAACCCCACCAGCATGGTCGTGAGCTGCCCGAACCCTGCAGACACCATCGCCTCGATCACCGCCGACTACGGCGACCCGATCGTCGGTGAC
>JANNVG010000961.1:0-2859 GCA_031414395.1 Fimbriiglobus sp. | reverse complement strand
GCCCTTGCGTGCCGGATTCGCCAGGAACCGGCGGACTCACGTCGCGCCGTTCGCCCGAGGAATCCACTGACCGCTTACAACAGCGACACATTGTGGTAGACGTCCTGCACGTCATCACAGTCGTTCAGCATGCCCAGGAATTTTTCAAAGAGTGCCAATTCGTCCCCTGCGAGTTGCTTCGACTCCCGCGGGAGGAAGGTGATTTCTTGGACCTCGAATTCGACGGCCGGGAACGCTTCGAGCAACGCCGTTTTCGCCTTGAAGAACTCGCCGGGGGGAGCGAACACCGTGACGGTGCCCTCCTTGACACTGACCTCCTCGACGGCGATGTCGGCGGCGAACAAGGCCTCCAGCACTTTCTCCTCATCAGTGCCGGCGAACGAGATCACCGACAGGTGGTCGAACAGCATGGTCACGGAGCCGCCGGCGGACAGTTTCGACCCCGTCTTGGAGAAGCAGTTCCGGATGTCCGAGATGGTGCGTGTGGGGTTGTCGCTCAGGCAGTCCACGATGATGAGGGAGCTGCCGGGGCCGAACCCTTCATACCGCGCCGTCTGGTAGCTCTCGCCGCCCGTGCCGGCCGCTTTCTGAATCGCCTTGTCGATCACGTGGCTCGGTACGTTCTCCCGCTTGGCTCGTTCGATGAGGTGGCGCAGGACGGGATTGGCCTGCGGGTCGGGCACGCCGTTCTTGGCCGCCACGTACAGTTGTTTGCTGTACTTGGAGTAGAGCTTCGAGTTCTGGGCCGCGGTCTTGAAGATCGAGTACTTCCGCTTCTCGAAAATTCGTCCCATTGGAGTCTGCCTCTCAACTATTCCGGGGGAGCAACACCGTGGAGGCGCTGTACACCAGGAAAGAGCGTATCAGTTTCTAAGCCGGCGTTCGAGCTACCTCGCGTCCAGCTTCACCCGCAAGTGGGCGATCTGGCGCAGTCGCACGTCGTCGGGGGCGTCGGCGGCAGTGCTGTTCAATGAGTCCGCCGGACTGTCCCCACGGACCCACTGAAGTCCCGCCGCAGCCGACGGCTCGAAACCCTCAGTGAGACACGACGATACCCGCTCGGTGCCGTCGTTCAACCACACCTCCCACCGGGGACGAAGTTCCACCTCTCAATCGACCACGGTAAACGAGCCACGCCGACCGGCCGTCCGGCGACTCAATGCGATACTCGCCGTCCGCGAACTTGCACGGGCGGAACCCGTCGCGGTGCGCCGCATCGAGGAAGTCGATTTCTCGGCGATGTTGGGCCGTCTGCTGCTCGGGTGGCAGCACCGGGAAGGGCCAGTACACAGGTGCGGGTGCCGTCATGTTCTCTGACTCTCGGGGACCCACAGTTGCCCGTCGTATCCAGCCACCCCAGGCCGAAGGCCTGAGAGTTCACAGCCCAGGGCAACGCCCGGGGAACACGACACCACACCCCCCGCAGGCTTAAGGCCTGCGACCCCACTCCCACCCCTTCGGGGTGGTGTGTTTTTCATTCACCGACCCAGGGCGTTGCCCTGGGCTGAAGACTCTCAGGCCTTCGGCCTGATTGCATCACCTCGCGTCCAGCTTCACCCGCAGGTGGGCGATCTGCCGCAGGCGCACGTCGTCGGGGGCGTCGGCGCTGAAGGTGAGTTGCTCGCCGGTCACGCTCTCCAACACTCGCAGGGCGAGGTGCCGCACTTCCAACTCTCTCCGCTCCAGCGCTTCGAGCAGCACCGGCACGGCGTCACGGCCGCGGCTGGTCAGTTCGTGCCACGCGGCCGGCATGGTGTCGCGGTCCCGCAGTTGCTCCACCCACCGCCGCATCTTCTCGTGTTCCAGCATCTGGCCCGTCTGCCCGCCGAACGACATCCGCACCGGGGCGGGCGTGACGGACGGCGGTGACGGGGCCACTCGGGTGGCGACGGCGAGCGGGGCGAGCGGCTGAGGCGGGCCGTTCGCCGAAGAGAGCGGAACGACCTCGTCCGATGTCAACACGACCGGCGCGCTCGCTCGGCCGGCGACCGGCGTGCGGGTGTAGTGCATCTCGTCGTCGAACGTGCTGCCCAGGTAGCCGTCCACCGCCACCTTGTTCCGCTTCAACTCCTCCGGCGTGCCGTGGGCCACCACCTTCCCGCCGATAATCAGGTACGCGCGGTCGGCGATCTTCAGCACCTCCCGCACGTCGTGGTCGGTGAGCAAAATGCCGATGCCCTGGTTGGCCAGGTCGCGGATGTTGTGGCGGATGTCCTCTTTGGTGAGCGGGTCCACGGCGGCGAGCGGCTCGTCGAGCAGGATGAGCAGCGGCTCGCACACCAGGGAGCGGGCGATTTCCAGGCGGCGCTTCTCACCGCCCGAGCAGCGGGCGGCGACGTTGTTCCGCACTTCGAGCAGGTGGAACCGCGTGAGCGCCGCCTCGGTGCGTGCTCTCCGCTCCTGACTGGTCAGGCGGCGGCCGAGCGTGCGGCTCCGCGGGAGTGCTTCCAGAATGGCCAGCAGGTTCTGTTCGACGGTCAGTTTGCGGAAGATGCTCGGCTCTTGCGACAGGTAGCCCATGCCGCGGCGCGCCCGCTTGAACATGGGCAGGGTGGTCACGTCGTTGTCCACGAACCGCACCCGCCCGCCGTTCGGCGTGATCTGCCCAGTGGTCATGCGGAAGCTGGTCGTCTTGCCGGCCCCGTTCGGCCCGAGCAAACCCACCACCTCGCCGGGGTTCACCTCGAACGACACCCCGTCCACCACCGTCCGCGGGCCGTACCACTTGACCAAGTTTTGCGCTTCGAGCAACGGCATCCGCGATCCCCGTGGGTCTTCTGTCAGTTTACCGAACGCGGCAAGGGTGCGCCACAACCCTCTTCGCCGCGACCCGTGGGAGCGGGGTTGCGTTCTTCCGCT
>JANNVG010000960.1:0-3083 GCA_031414395.1 Fimbriiglobus sp. | reverse complement strand
TCCCACACGCCGACGATGGACGTGTTGGTCGGTGCCGGGGGGACGACCGGCGGCGGCTGGATCAGTTCCGGGGGGAGGTAGTAGGATCGCAATTCCAACGGGATCGCCGGGCCGTTCGGCAGAACTGGCACGTTCCCGCCGAACGACTCCACGCTGGCCAGTTCGTACTTGCCGGGGGCGAAGTCGGCGGCCACCACCCCGCTCGCCCGCGCCCACGTCTTCAGCGGCTTGCCCGTCTTGGTGTCCCACACCACGTGCCGCGCGCCGGTGTTCGTGGCCAGCCAGCCGAACAGCAGCTTGCCGTCGTACGAGAAGCCGCACAGGGTGCAGGCCAGCACGTCGTCCCCGCCCAGGTCGGCGATGACGGCGCCGGTGGCCGCGTTCAACAACTGCGGGCGGACGGTGTTCTGCCCCTGTTGCGGCTGTTGCGGCTGGCCGGGGAGTGCCGGCGGGAGCACCTGCTGGCCGACTTTCGAGCAGAACGCCACCACCACCCCGCCGTCAGGCGACACGACCGGGGCCAGCACGCTCATGCCCGGCACCGCCTCGTCGAACCGCTTCTCCCACTTCTTCTTCTTGGTGGCGGCGTCGATGCCGCGGATGACGTGCTCGTCGTCGGTCTGGTAGTGGGCGAACACGCGGGAGCCGTCCGCGGTGGCGGTCGCGCCGACGAGCGTCGCCTCGGCCTCATCCAGGGCGAGCAACTCCTCGCCCGTGTCGCCCGTCTTGGTGCTCACCCGCAGCACCTTCCCCCGCTGCTTGGGCAACTCGCCCGGCGGGGTCGGCCGCGGTTCGGTCAGCACGGCCAGCAGGCTCTTGCCGTCGGCGGCCATCGTCAGGTCGGTCGGGTTGTCGGCTTCCAGACTGACCACGCGATCCGGCTTCGTCTTCTTCTTGCCGTCGATCAGGTCTTTCAGCGTCCAGAAGCACAGCCGCGTCTCGGCGTTGAATCGCCCGCCGGCGTTCGCCACCACGTACACCTCGGTGCCGTCCGGGGTGACGCCCAGCCACGTCCACCCGCCGGCCGGCAGGTCGAACTCGGCCACCGGCTTGGCGGGGGTGTCGTCGCCCAGTTGGTCGCGGCCGACGACCAGCCCTTTGCCGTCGCCCACCAGGATCAGGTGCTTGGCGTCCGGCGTCCAGTGGACCATCTCCACCGCCCGGTTCACCTTGATGGTGCCGAGCAACTTCGGCCGCGGCTTCGGCTTGTCGTCCGCCAGCCCGACCGCCGCACTCAGCAACACGACCGCCAGAGGTGCAAGGCGCATGGGAACTCCTGATGGTGCGGGGTGAGGTCTCTGGACACGCCGGGTTGTCGGCACCCGGCCGGGTCGATTCATTAACCGCCAGGATACCCGACCGCCGACAGGTATGGCCACCGCATATGCCCACGCCGACCGCCGAAAAGAAACACGACCGCACGTGGGCGCCCCGCGTCTGGCAGGGGGGCGACTACTTCGCCTTCTGGCGGATGATGGCGGCCAACCGCTTCGCCGTCGAGCCGCCGTATTGGTGGATCGCCGGCGTCATGTCCGTGACCAACTTCGCCAACACCCTGCTCGGCTGGCTGCAACACGGGCAGTACGGCGAGCGGGTCAAGAACACGCCGATCACGCGCCCGCCGATTTTCGTCCTCGGCCACTGGCGGACGGGCACCACCCTGCTGCACGAGCTGCTCATCCGCGACCCGCGGCACACGTCGCCGAACAGCCTGCAGTGCTTCGTGCCGTGTCACTTCCTCCTCACCGAAGGCCTGTTCGAGAGGTACGGCCAGGCGATGCTGCCGGACAAGCGGCCGATGGACAACATGGCCGTCGGGTGGGACCGCCCGCAGGAGGACGAGTTCGCCCTCGCCCTGCTCGGCCAGCCGAGCACGTACACCGACTTCGCCTTCCCCAACCGCCCGCCCATGTGGCCCGGCGCGCTGGATTTGAGCGGCCTGTCGCCGAGCCAACTGGCCGCGTGGAAGCGAACACTGATGCAGTTCCTGAAGACGGTGACGTACCGCGACCCGCGGCGGCTGGTGCTGAAAAGCCCGCCGCACACCGCCCGCCTGCCGGTGCTGCTGGAGCTGTTCCCGGACGCCAAGTTCGTTCACATCAAGCGGAACCCGTACACGCTCTTCGCCAGCACGACGAACCTGTGGATGAGCTTCGGGCACAAGCACGGGCTGCAAACGCCGAAGCACACGCCCGAACTCGACGCGAAAGTGTTCCGCGAGTTCCGCACCATTCACGAGCGGTACGAGGAGGGGAAGAAGCTGATCCCCGCCGGGCACCTGGTGGAGGTGCGGTACGAAGACTTCGTGACAGACCTGGTCGGCGGGACGGAGCGGATTTACGACGGCCTGAGCCTGGGCGGGTGGGACGACGCGAAGCCACAAGTGGAGGCGTTCGCCGCGAGTCAGAAGAGCTACGAGACGAACAAGTGGACGCTGACCGACGAGCAGAAGCAGCGGATCGCCGCCCAGTGGGGCGACATCATCCGGGCACAGGGATATTGACGAGCCGCGACCGCAAGGGAGCGGTCATTCGTGCCCCCCGCTCCCTTGCAGTCGCGGCTCGTCAGGCTCGCCCGTCAGCTCGGGAAACACTTGCCGAACGCCGTCAACAGCTTGAGCGGGCCACGCACCTTCACCCGCCCGCGGACGATGGCCCACACGATGCTCCGCTCCTTCCGCAGGAACCCGCACCAGGTGTCGGCGTCGGCGGTCACGGCGCAATCCGGCGTGCCGTGGTGTCCGTCCTTCACGTCGATGGTCTTGTCGCGGATGACGACGGTGGCGGTGGCAATGCTCGCGCCGGTGAACGTGAAGTGGTACACCGCGTTCAACCCGCCCGACGCCTCCCGCTGGAAGGAGATGCGAATGCCGAACAGGAATTGCGGGACGGTGTACAGCAGGAAGCTGCCCCGGACTTTGCGGACCGTCTTGTGCGGGAACCGCTTCGCCACATGCCCCTCGGCGTCTGAGCCGGGCACCACATAAATCGATTCTTCCTTCTGTTGCAGCGGCTTCACCACCTCGCTCACGAACCCGCCGCGGTCCGCCAGGAACGGGCCGATCACGTCCTCCCCCGCCGGGC
>JANNVG010000959.1:0-4337 GCA_031414395.1 Fimbriiglobus sp. | reverse complement strand
CCCCCGATCCAAGGAAACCCAGACAGCCGAAACGCTCAGGCGGTTGAAGACACCTACTCGAATCGGATCAACAAATCCCCGCCGTCCACCTGCGTGCCCGCAGGCGTGAGCACCTCGGCCACCTTGCCGGCGGCGGGGGCGTAGATGACGCTCTCCATCTTCATCGCTTCCAGCGTGGCCAACTTCTGACCGGCCGCCACGTCGTCGCCGGCGGCGACCGCCACCGCCACCACCGCGCCGGGCATCGGTGCGGCGATGTGCTTCGGGTTGGCTGCGTCGGCCTTCTGGCGGGCCGTGCTCACCGCCCCGAGCGAGCGGTCCACCACCATCACCTCTCGCGGCTGGCCGTTCAGCTCGAAGAACACTTGCCGCCGGCCGTCGTCGTGCGGGTCGCCCACCGTCAGGAACTTCACCACCAGCGTCTTGCCCTGCTCGATGTCGATGTTCACCTCCTCGCCCGGTTCCAGGCCGAAGAAGAAGACCGGCGTGGGCAGCACGCTCACGTCCGAATACTTCGCCCGGTGGTCGGCGAAGTCGGCGAACACTTTGGGGTACAGCAGGTGACTCAGCACGTCGGTGTCGGCCGGCTTGCGGGCGAGCTTCGGCGCGATGAGCGCGCGGGCGGCGTCGAAGTCGGCGGGGGCGAGGGTGGCACCGGGGCGGTCGGTCAGCGGGATGCGACCGCGGAGGATACGTTTTTGCAAAGCCGGCGGGAACCCGCCGGGCGGCTGGCCGAGCTTGCCCTCGAAGAACTCGACCACCGATTCGGGGAAGGCCAGCTCGCGGGAGGTGTCCATCACGTCGGCGGGGGTCAGGTTGTTGGCGAGCAGGAAGAGCGTCATGTCGCCGACCACTTTGCTCGTCGGCGTCACCTTGACGATGTCGCCGAACAGTTGGTTCACCTCGGCGTACTTGCGGCCGACCTCGTTCCAGCGGTCGCCCAGGCCCAGGCTCTTCGCCTGCACGAAAAGGTTCGCGTACTGCCCGCCGGGCATCTCGTGCAGGTAGACTTCGGCGCTGCTGGAGAGTTGCCCCGTCTCGAACGGGCGGTAGAAGGTCCGCACCTTGTCCCAGTAGTTGGCAGTCTCTTGCAGTTGATCGAAGTCGAGACCGGTGTCGCGGTCGGTGAACCGCATCGCCTCCACCAGCGCGTTCAGGCTGGGTTGCGCCGTGATGCCGGAGAGAGGCGCGAACGCACAGTCCACGATGTCCACGCCTTCGTCCGCGGCGAGCAGGTACGACGCCAGTTGCCCGCCGGCGGTGTCGTGCGTGTGGAAGTGAATCGGTACGTCGATCTCCTGCCGCAGCGCCCGCACCAGCTTCTTCGCCGCCGGCGGCTTGAGCAGCCCGGCCATGTCCTTGATGGCCAGGAAGTGCGTGCCCCGCTTCACCAACTCTTTGGCGAGGTCCACGAAGTACATCAGCGTGTACTTGTCCCGCTTCGGGTCGAGGATGTCGCCGCTGTAACAGATGGCGGCTTCGCAGATGGCGTCGGTCTTCCGCACGGCGTCGATGGCGAGCGTCAGGTTCGGCAGCCAGTTGTTCGCGTCGAAGATGCGGAACACGTCCATGCCGTTGGCGGCGGCCTCCTTCACGAAGCCGTACACGACGTTGTCCGGGTAGTTCGTGTACCCGACCGCACTCGCGCTCCGCAGCAGCATTTGAAACAGGATGTTCGGCACCCGCTGCCGCAGTTCGGTCAGCCGCTCCCACGGGTCTTCTTTCAAAAATCGCATCGCGGTGTCGAACGTCGCCCCGCCCCAGTTCTCGATGCTGAACAGCCCGGCGTGGTGCTCGGCATACCGCGGGGCGACGTGCAGCAGGTCGTAGGTCCGCATCCGCGTGGCGAGCAGCGACTGGTGGGCGTCCCGCATGGTCGTGTCGGTCACGAACAGCCGCTTCTGTTCGCGTACCCACTTGGCGAAGCCGTCCGCCCCGAGCCGCTTGAAGATGTCTCGCGTGCCTTCGGGGCTGGTGTGCTCCTGGCCGTCGGCCCACGCGGTCGGCGTCTCGCCGGTGCCGACCGCCGGCCGCGATTTCCCCTTCACCTCGGCGTTGCCGTTCACGATCACGTCGGCCAGATACGACAGCAGCTTGGTGGCGCGATCCTGCCGGGTGTTCGGCTTGAACAGTTCCGGCGTCTCGTCGAGGAACCGCGTGGTCACGCCCCCGTCGAGGAACTCCGGGTGCAGGATGAGGTTCAGCAGGAACGGGATGTTCGTCTTCACCCCGCGGATGCGGAACTCTTGCAGGCTGCGCTCCATCTTGCGGGCGGCGTCCACGAACCGCAGCCCGCCGGCCGTCACCTTCACCAGCATGGAGTCGTAGAAGGGGGTGATGACGGCCCCGTTGAACGCGGTGCCGGCGTCGAGTCGAATGCCCGGCCCGCCGGAGCTGCGGTACGCGCTCAATCGGCCGTAGTCGGGCACGAACCCGTTGGCCGGGTCTTCGGTCGTCACCCGGCACTGGATGGCGTACCCGTTGGTGCGGATGGCCGCCTGGTCGCCGAGCATGACCTCGGGATGGCTCAGCGGGTGCCCCTGGGCGATGAGCAGTTGCGTGCGGACGATGTCGTAGCCCGTCACCACCTCCGTGACGGTGTGTTCCACCTGAATGCGGGGGTTGACTTCGATGAAGTAGAACCGCTTGTCGGCGGTGTCGTACAGGAACTCGACGGTGCCGGCGTTGTCCAGGCCCACCGCCTTGCCCACCGCGATGGCGGCATCCAGAATACCCTGCCGCACGTCGTCGGGCAGGTTCGGTGCCGGGGCCAGTTCCACCACCTTCTGATGGCGGCGTTGAATGCTGCAATCCCGCTCGAACAGGTGAACCAGCCCGCCGTGCTTGTCGCCGAGCAACTGCACCTCGATGTGCTTCGCCTTCCGAACGAACTTCTCCAGGAACACGTCGCCGATGCCGAACGCCTGCTTCGCCTCCCGCTGGGCCGACTCCACCGCATCGACCAACTTGTCTTCGCTCTCGACCACCCGCATCCCGCGACCGCCCCCGCCCATCGCCGCCTTCACCATGACGGGATAACCGAGCTTGGCCGCGAGCGTCTTCGCCTCGTCCGCCGATGACACCGGCTTGTCACCGCCGCTCAGGATCGGCACGTTCGCCTTTTGTGCGATGCCGCGGGCGGTCACCTTATCGCCGAGCGATTCGAGGATCTCCGGCCGCGGGCCGACGAACGTGATGCCGGCCGCTCCGCAGGCGCGGGCGAACGCGGCGTTCTCGGACAGGAAGCCGTAGCCGGGGTGGATGGCGTCGGCTCCAATCTGCTTCGCCAGGGCGACGATGCCGGGGATGTCGAGGTACGAGCGGATCGGCTCGCCCTGCTTGCCCACCTTGTACGCCTCGTCGGCCTTGAAGCGGTGCAGGGCGAAGCGGTCCTCGTGGCTGAAGATGGCCACCGTGCGGATGCCCAACTCGTGGGCCGAGCGGAACACGCGGATGGCGATTTCGGAACGGTTGGCGACGAGCAGCTTGGTGAACGGGCGGACGGCGACCGGCATCGCGGCGAACCCTCGGCGGCGGTGAGAGGCGAGGGGGATGATAGGGAAACGGGTGTGTCCCCGCGAGCCGTGGGCCGTCACCGCTTGCGGTACGCCTGCTTGTACCGGCGGGAGCAGAGGAAGAAGACGGCCGGGCCGAGGGCGATGACCGTCACGATCAGCCCGACGCCGATGCCGAACGCGGTCATCACCCCGCCGCAGCACTCGCCCCGCTGGCGGACGATCAGGTGCATGGGCACGGCCACCAGGAACTCGAGCACGCTGCCGGCGAGCAGGGTCTTGTACACCCGCCCGTTCAGGGTGAGCGGGTCGGTGGACCGGGACACGAACCAGAACACGCCCGCCCAGAGCAGCCACACGAGGGGGATCGTCCACAGTACCGCGACGGCGACCGGCTCGCCGCTCCGCCCACTGCCGAAGGCCAGTTCGGTGGCCGCCAGCCCGAAGCCGGCGAACACCACGGCCGCCAACATTCCCGACCCGATCAGGGGGAGCCAAATCCGCTGCCGACGGTGCGGGTCTGGCACGGCCCGGATGGGGATGACCAGGAGCGACGCCCCGCCGCCGAACACCACCACCGCGAACACCAGGGTGATGAGCAGCGACACCCCGGCGCTCGACGGCTCGTTCGCTTGCGTCGCAGACAGCAGCCCCAACGCGACCGGCCCGAGGGTGATGAAGGCCGCCAGCACGACGTACACGGCGAACACCAGCCCCACCCACCACGGGCGGGGGCCTGCAGCGGGCGGCGGGGCGGCGATCGGACACCCGCACCCCGAGCAGGCCGGCGCCCGATCCGACACCCGCCGCCCGCACTCGGGG
>JANNVG010000958.1:0-3649 GCA_031414395.1 Fimbriiglobus sp. | reverse complement strand
GCGCGCAATTCTGGTCGGCGTATGTGCCGGTCGACACTGCCAAGACCGGCAAGGCGGTGATGACCACGCTGGAACAGATCGACGCCATCCACCGCTTGTGTGCCGACTACCCGAACGACCTGGAGATGGCGTACACCGTCGCCGACATCGACCGCATCCGCAAGGCGGGTAAGATCGCGTCGCTGATCGGCGTGGAGGGCGGGCACAGCATCGACGGCAGCGTCGGCACCCTCCGCACCTTCTACAAACTCGGCGTGCGGTACATGACGCTCACGCACTCGGAGAGCTTGGATTGGGCCGACGCCGCGACCGACAAGCCGAAGGCGAACGGGCTGACCGCGAAGGGCAAGGAGATCGTGCTGGAGATGAACCGCCTGGGGATGCTGGTGGACATCTCGCACGTGTCGCCGGACACCATGAAGGCGGCGATTGCTACGAGCAAGGCGCCGGTCATCTTCTCGCACTCGTCGGCGCGGGCGGTGGCCGATCACGTGCGGAACGTGCCGGACGACGTGCTCAAGCTGATGCCGAAGAACGGCGGGGTGGTGATGGTCAACTTCTACAGCGGGTTCGTGGTGCCCGAGGGCGCGCGGGCGATGACGAAGATGTTCGACGTGGTCCGCGAACTGCGGGCGAAGTACGGCGAGGACAACGAGAAATTCCGCGAGGCGATCAAGGCGTGGCAGAAGGAGAACGACTTCCCGCGCGGGTCGGTTCACGATGTCGTCGATCACATCGAGCACGTCATCAAGCTGGCCGGCATCGACCACGTGGGAATCGGGTCGGACTACGACGGCATCGGCAAGACGCCGGAGCAGTTGGAGGGCGTGGACTGCTACCCGTACATCACGCAGGAGCTGCTGACCCGCGGGCACACGGCCGCGGACATCAAGAAGGTGCTCGGCGGCAACGTGATGCGGGTGCTGAAGGACGCCGAGAAGGTGGCGGCGGAGATGCAGGGGAAGAAATAAGGCAGTTCACCGCCGAGGGCACAAGAGGGCACGAGAGAGGAACAGAGGATCTCACGCAGAGCCGCAAAGACGCAGAGAAGACAGGAGAATGACATTCGGAAGCGGACTGCGTTCACAACGTTTTTTCTCTGCGTCTTTGCGGCTCTGCGTGAGATCATGTCTCCTCCCCCGTCTTTCTCTTGTGCCCTCATGTGCCCTCGGCGGTGAAATCTTCTTCACGAGGCTCGTCATGCGTTTCCCCGTCGCGGTTCTGCTGCTCGCCCTCGCGGTCCCCGTGTTCGCCCAGACGCCGGCCGACCGCTACGCCCCGGCGGTCGAGCAACTGAAGGCGCTCGTCGAGCGGGAGGCCAAAGACAAAGACCTTCCCGCGCTCGCCGTCGCCGTCGTGGACGACCAGACGGTCGTGTGGACCCACGCCGTCGGCCATCAAGACGCCGCGAAGAAGGTGCCCGCCACCGACAAGACCGTCTTCCGCGTCGGCTCCGTGTCCAAGCTGTTCACCGACGTGGCCATCATGCGGCTGGTGGAACGCGGCGACCTCGACCTCGACGCCCCGGTGAGCAAGTACCTGCCCACTTTTCAGCCGAAGAACCCGCACAACAAGACCGAAGTGACGTTGCGGCACCTGATGGCCCACCGCAGCGGCCTCATCCGCGAGTCGCCAATCGGCAGCTACTTCGACCCCACGGAACCGACGCTGGCGAAGACCGTCGAGAGCGTGAACGGCCTCGACCTGGTGTACCCGCCGGGCAAGCGGATCAAGTATTCCAACGCCGCCATCGCGGCCGTCGGCATGGTGCTGGAGAGGACGCAAGAGGTGAAGTTCGAGACGTACCTGACGAAGTCCGTGCTCGACCCGCTGGCGATGAAGGACTCGTCGTTCGAGATCACCCCCGGCGTGAAGAAGAACCTCGCCCACTCGCTGATGTGGACGTACCACGGCCGCGAGTTCCCGTCCCCCACGTTCCAACTCGGCACGTCGCCGGCCGGCAGCATGTACAGCACCGTCGGCGACCTGAGCAAGTTCATGAGCTGCCTGTTCGCCGACGGCACCACGAAGAGCGGGCAACTGCTGAAGAAGGAGACCATCGCGGAGATGTTCAAGCTCCAGTTCGCCAAGGCGGACGACAAGCAGGGGTTCGGGCTGGGGTTCGTCGTCGGCGACCTGGACGGCCAGAAGCGGATCGGGCACGGCGGGGCGGTGTACGGCTTCTCGACCGAACTGGCGATGCTGCCGGGCCGCAAGCTCGGCGTGATCGTGTGCAGCGCGCGAGACGTGTCCAACGCCGTCACCACGCGGGTCGCCGACGACGCCCTGCGGCTGATGGTCGCGGCGAAGGACGGCAAGCCGCTGCCGAAACTGATCGAGACTTCACCCATCCCGGCGGAGGAATCGAAAGCGCTGGTCGGCCGCTACCGTAGCGAGGGCGACCGCTGGGCGGACGTGAGCGAGTCGTTCGGCAAGGTGTACGTGACGCCGAACCGCGGCGGGCACCGAATCGAACTGCGGAAGTCGGCCGACGGGCTGATCGCCGACGGGGCGGAAGGGTTCGGCCTGCCGTTCAAGTTCACCGGCGACAAGCTGACCACCGCCGACCGCACGTACACCCGCGAGAAGCCGAGCGGTCTGCCGCCCGAAGTGCCCGCCAAGTGGGCCGGGCTGATCGGCGAGTACGGCTGGGACCACAACACGCTGTTCGTGTACGAGAAGGACGGGCAACTGCACGCGCTCATCGAGTGGACCGAGATCGACCCGCTGACGGAGGAGAGCGAAAACGTGTTCGCCTTCCCGCCGGATCGAGGCATGTACCACGGCGAGAAGCTGGTGTTCACCCGCGACAAGTCCGGCCAGGCGACGGGCGTGACTGCCGCGAATGTGTACTTCAAGCGGCGGAAGATCGACGGCGAGGACGGCGAGACGTTCAAAGTCACGCCGACCGGCAAGCTGGCCGACCTGCGGAAGGCGGCGATGGCCGCGACCCCGCCGGAGGAGAAGGGCGAGTTCCGCGCGAGTCAGTTGGTCGATCTGGAAAAGGTGGTGGACGGCGTGAAGCTGGACATCCGCTATGCGACGAACAACAACTTCCTGAGCGAGCCGTTCTACACCACCGCGAAGGCGTTCATGCAGAAGCCGGCGGCGGAGGCGCTGAACCGCGTGCAGGCGAGTTTGAAGGAGAAGGGCTACGGCGTGATGGTGTTCGACGGCTACCGCCCGTGGCACGTCACCAAGATGTTTTGGGACGCCACGCCGGAGAAGTTCCACGACTTCGTCGCCGACCCGTCGAAGGGGTCGCGGCACAACCGCGGGTGTGCGGTCGATCTCACGCTAGTGGACTTGAAGACCGGCAAGCCAGTGGCCATGCCCGGCGGGTACGACGAGTTCTCGGACCGCTCGTACCCCGAGTACCCCGGCACCACCAGCCGGCAGCGGTGGCACCGCGAACTGCTGCGCTCGGCGATGGCGGGCGAGGGGTTCAGCGTGTACGAGGCCGAGTGGTGGCACTTCGACTACAAGGACTGGGCGAAGTACACGCTGGGCAACGAGCCGTTCGAGAAGTTGAAGTAGGGAATGTGGAACCGGGAACGCAGTGACCGGGTGGGTTGGTTTCCCACCCCGTAACAGCGTTGCCCGTTACACAATACCAACTTAAACCTAACGAACGGCTCGGTGCCCAGCG
>JANNVG010000957.1:0-1702 GCA_031414395.1 Fimbriiglobus sp. | reverse complement strand
GGTAGGGGGGGTGTGTTGGGTTGTTTGGTGGGGTGGTGCCCGACGCCCAGGCCGGTGGGGCAAGCCCCTACCTACGAGGCTCGAAGGGAAGGAGTGATTTCACATTTCACACAGGAGGTCGTCATGACACTACCGGAACCGCAAGCGGAACACAAGTGGCTGAACCAACTGGTGGGCGAGTGGGAGTGGGAGATGGAGGCCCCGGCCGGGCCGGATCAGCCGCCGATGAAGCACACGGGCACGGAGTCGGTGCGGTCGCTGACGGTGTGGGTGCAGTGCCACGGCACGCACGCCATGCCCGACGGCAACGAGGCCAAGACCGTGATGACCCTCGGCTACGACACGACCAAGAAGAAGTTCGTGGGCAGCTTCATCGGGTCGATGATGACCACACTCTGGGTGTATGAGGGGGAGTTGGACGAGTCCGGCAAGGTGCTGACGCTGAGTGCCGACGGGCCGAGTTTCACCGACCCGACGCGGACGACGAAGTACCTCGACAAGATCGAGGTGGTGTCGGCCGACCACCGCATCCTCACGTCGCAGGCGCTGTCCGCCGACGGCCAGTGGGTGCAGTTCATGACCGCCCACTACCGGCGGACGGGGTGAGAGGCGTCACAGTTGTTGCCCACGTTGCTCCCTCCTGGCACGAAATCGAAGGGGAACTGGGTCAACCCACTTCCCCGTCCGCCGTAAACGACCACCCACAGGAGGGGCATTTCGCAGCCTGTTCGGGGAACTCGTTTCCGCAGGACAGACACTGATTGTCCCCGCGCTCGCTCTTCAACTCAGTCGAAGCTCGCTCCTCCGCCCATGGGGACGTTTGGATCATTTCTGCCGCGCGTGCCGCTTCAGATCGGTTAACCCAAACCCGCGGAGTGTGGATTCCCGTGATCGTACCTCCCAGCCACAGCCCGACTCCTGACGCATCCTCCACAACGTGGGCCTCCACGCCGTGTTGACTCAAGTAGAGTCGAACCTCGTGTGCCTCAAAATTCGACGACGCTATGAAAATCGCGATGGGGTCGTGTAGAGCCATGATGGTTCTCCCTCACAGGGCCGGGGCTAGTCGTCCAGCATCCGGATTCGCTTCTCGTGGCGGCCGGCGTCGAACGGGGTGGAGAGCCACACCCGCACGATGGCTTCGGCGGTCGCGTCGTCCGTCTGGCGGGCGCCCAGGCTGATCACATTCGCGTCGTTGTGCCGGCGGGCCAGCTCGGCCACCGCCACGCTATAGCAGAGGGCACACCGCACGCCCTTCACGCGGTTGGCACACATCGCTTCGCCGTTGCCCGACCCGCCGAGGACGATGCCGCGGTCGCACTCGCCGCGGGCCACTGCCTCCGCCGCCGGCCGCACGTACACCGGGTAGTCGCACGCCTCCGCCGTGAACGTGCCGAAGTCCACCGGCTCGTGCCCCAGTTCGGTGAGCAGCACTTTCAACCGCTCTTTCAGGGCGAAGCCGGCGTGGTCGGTGCCGAGGGCGATCCGCATGGGCGTGTCCGGAGAGGGGTGGACGGAACCACCTTACCGAACGGGGGGTTGAGGTGCCAGTTGCCGGGAGTGTGTGCCACGGGAAGTCGGCGGAGATCCCCCCACCCGGACGGCGATGCCGTCCGACCTCCCCCGCACGGGGGGAGGTGGGGGTTGATGGCTCCGCCGCACCAGCCACCCACGCGACGAACCCTACAAACCCCCACCTCCC
>JANNVG010000956.1:0-5311 GCA_031414395.1 Fimbriiglobus sp. | reverse complement strand
GGGAGCGGGGGTTGAATCACCCGCTCCCTGGCGGTCGCGGCTCGTTGAATTGTTCCTCAACAACGCCGTCTGTTTCTCGTCGGTGATGGTCCGCCGTGCCGTGTTCGATCAGGTCGGCGTGTTCGACCCCGAGTTCGATTTGGCCATCGACTACGACCTGTGGTTGCGGGTCGCCCGGCACTGGCAGTTCGCGTGTGTCGATGAACCGCATGTACTGTACCGCACCGGGCACGGCAACCTGTCGAAGAAGCTGAGCGACCGCGTGGCCACGGCCATTTCCATTATGACCCGGCACGCCCACCGCCGCGGGCTGGCGGACGAGTTGCCGGCCGGGGTGATTGCCGAAGGGTTCGCGTCGACGTGCAACACGCTGGGGTATGTGATGCGACCGAGTGAGCCGCACACGGCGGCGCGGTGGTACGCCCGCGGGCTGGCGTGGGGCGGGCGGCGGACGGAGTCGTTGAAGGGGATCGCGGCGGCAGTGCTGCGGTGGGCGAGCGGCAAGCGGGAAATGGGGTCGGCCGAGAACGCCAGCGTGAACGGGTGACGGCACTTCGGCGAGCCGAGCGGCGTAAGCCGCCGGGTTCTTGAACCTACCCGGCCCCTCACGGGGCACGGCTCGCCAAGTTCGGCGGATCACTTCACGAACGCCTGCACCAGTTCCGTTTCCTTCACCTTGCCTTTCAGCGTGACGAACAGTTCCTTCGCCTTCACTCGCTCCCCGCCGAACCACAGGTGGTGGGCGTACAGGAACGCCAGTGTGCCGTCGGTCGGGTTCGCATCCATCGCCGCCTTCAGGTCGGCCACGTCGGCCGCCAGTCGCTTGGGGTTCGCCAGATACAGGTCGTCCGCGCGGAACCGTGAATCAACCCAACCGGGCACGCTCTTTATCCCCGCACGCACGGCGTCCATCGCTTCGGCGTACTGCCCGCGGGCGATCCGCGTTTGCACCAGGTTGAAATGTGCTTCGCCCAACGTCGGGTCGGCGGCAACGGCCGTGGCGAACCGCTCGGTCGCCCGCCCGAGTTCGCCGGCGTCGAACGCGGCCTGCCCCCGTTGGAGGTGCAACCGGGCGAGCGACTTCGGGTCGGTCGGCGGTGCCGGCTTGGGCGAATCTGGCACTTGCGGGGGTGGCACCTCGACCCGCTTCGGCGGCGCCTTCCCCGGCTCGAACACGACGAACTCGCCCGCCCTCACCGCCGCCGCCACGTTCGCCTTTGCCAGTTCGTCGGCCTGTTGTTCGCGGGCCAGCTTCTGCCGCAGTGCGAGCAGGTCCACTCCCCCGCTCGTGGGCACGTCATCGGGTATGGTGAACACACCGGGCGTCGGCCGCATCGGGACGGCCACCAGCGGCGGGGCGATCACCCACGGGTTCACGTACACGGCCGAGTAGCTGTACCCGTAACTGAAGCCGTACCCCCACACGGGACGGGCGAACCCCCACCCGCACACCGGGGTGAAGCACTGCGCCGACGACGGGAGGGCGACGACCAGACTGACGAGCAGGGCGGCGGGAATGGGGGTACGCACGGTTCGTCCCTCGGCGGGTTGTACCCAGCATACCGGATTTGCGGACGGGCGTTGGCGCGCGAAAGGTGGCAGGAGGCACAGGGTATGCTAATTCGAGCGCGGCGATTCCGAACCCGACCGGAGCGGGTACAATACCCGCACTCGGACACTCGCCCCGAGACGCAAGAGGTGCAGCATGGCAAGCCCGAACGTGGTGGAATTCACCGCCGACACCTGGGACAGCACGGTGTCGAGTGGGGTGGTGGTGGCCGACTTCTGGGCACCCTGGTGCGGGCCGTGCCGCCAACTGGCCCCGGAAGTGGACAAGGTGGCCGACCAGTTCGCCGGCAAGGTGAAGGTGGGCAAGGTGAACGTGGACGAGAACCCCGACCTGGCCGTCAAGTACGACGTGAACACCATCCCCCGCATCCTGATTTTCAAGGGGAGCGACAAGCCGGTGTTCGAGCACGTCGGCGTCATTCGCGCCGACGACCTGGCCCGCGTCATCTCGTCCCACCTGTAAGCTAGAGTCATCGTCATCCTCGACGGCCTGCCCACGACAACGTGGCGGGCCGTTGTCGTATCACCCAGGCGGCTCACGCCGCCGGTTCACCCGCACGGTCCGCCCGATGAGCACTTTCGCCACGCTGAAAGACGAACTGTCCGCCGCCGGCCCGCACGCCGCCGCCGACAAGCTGTGCGCCCACCTGCGCGAGGCCGGCGACTTCCAGGCCCTGTTCTACGCGCTGCTACTCCGGAAGCGGGTGCAACTGGGCGTGTCGCCGTTCCCCACCGGGCCGGCGGCCGACTTGCCCGAGTCGGTTCACGCCGAGTACGAGCAGGCCATCCGCGAGGCCGGCCGCGAGGTCGGGCAGATCTATTTGAAGCGGAACGAGCTGGCGAAGGCGTGGGGCTTTTTCCGGATGCTCGGCGAGTCGGAGCCGGTGAAGGCGGCGCTGGAAGACTACAAACCGGGCGAAGACGACGACACCTACGGCATCGTCGATATCGCATGGCAGCAGGGCGTCTACCCGACGAAGGGGTTCGACATCGTACTCGCCCGCAACGGCATCTGCTCGGCCATCACGATGGTGGGGGCGGCCGACCTGGGTCGCACGCCGGACGTGCGCGACCACTGCGTGAAGGGGCTGGTGCGGGCGCTGTACGACCAGTTGAAGGAGCGGCTGACCGGCGACCTGTCGGCCCGCGGGGTAACGGTGCCGGCCGACGCGAGCGTGCGGGACATCATCAGTGGGCGTGGCGAACTGTTCGCCGACGACTCGTACCACATCGACACGTCGCACCTGAGTTCGGTGGTGCAGTTCGCCATGCACCTGCCGCCGTGCCCGGAACACGCGCTCGCCGCCCAGTTGTGCGAGTACGGGATGAAGCTGTCGCCCAACCTGCAAGGCGACACTCACCCGCCGTTCGACAACGGGTACGCCGACTACAAGGTGTACCTGGACATCGTGTCCGACCGCAACCGCGAGGCGGGCATTGCGCACTTCAAGGCGAAGCTGCCGGCCGCGAAGGAAATGGGCAACACGTTACCGGCCGAGGTGCTGGTGAACCTGCTGCTGCGGCTCGACCGGCTGACCGACGCGGTGGCCGTGGCGAAGGAGAATCTGGCCGACGTGGGCGAACAGGAGTTGAGTTGCCCGCCGCTGTCGGAGCTGGCCCGCCGGGCGAACGACTACGCCGTGCTGGCGACCGCGGCCGAGCGGAACGGCGACGCGGTGACGTACCTGGCCGGGCTGATCGCCGGTCACGGGGCGGACAAATCGGCACGCGGATGACGCGGATTTCAGCGCGGATGAAGATCGTTCAAGACGGCAGACTAACCACAGAGGCACAGAGACACAGAGAAAACAGGTGGGAGTGTGAGGGCACAGAACTGTCCTCCGTCTTCTCTGTGTCTCTGTGCCTCTGTGGTTAGTCTTGTTTTCGGATCCTGGCTTCATCCGCGTGCCCGCTCTATTTCATCATCTTGCCCACGTCCAGCGTGACCGCCTTCACCTTGGTGGCGCTCGCGGTGCCGTCGCCGATCTTCAGGTGAAGCACCCGCTTGCTCGGCTCGAACACCATCGCCTGCATCGTCTTCTTGCCCTGGTTCACCTTGTCGAGGCGGTCGAACACGTCGTCCACGCCCAGCTTGTCGGCGGTCGCCTCGGCGGTGAGCAACTTCTCCAAGCGGATGCACGGCTTGGCCTTCGTCGCCAGCGGGTCGGTGCGGAAGTCGTTGCAGCAGCAGCACACGCCCTTGTTGGCGGATCGCACCTCGATGCTCTTGGGGGTGATCTCGAACACCGCCCCGCCCTTCTCGTCGGCGATGGTCATGCACACGGCGGTCGTCCGCTTCAGGTCGCGGAGCAACTTCTCGGCTTCGGCCACGGTGGTACACTCCTCCAGCACGCGGCGGAAGGCGAGCAGCGTGGGCACGCCCTTCCAGTCGAACTCGGCCTTGTCTTTGGAATCCTTCAGGCGGATCTCGTTGACGGTCAGGCACAGGCCGGCGTCGTTCATGCCCGACACCACGCCGGTGATGGGCGTGATCGTAATCATGGCGAAGGCGTGCTTCTTCTCGGGCTTCATCACCACCACGGCCGTCCGCTCGGCCAGCCCCGTCGTCGGCGTCCAGTCGAACAGCCGGCCGAACACCACCTCGCCCGTCGCGGATCGCGGCTTCTCCACCACAAGCGTGCTGCACCCCATGCCGCTGCTCAGGTCGTACATGGTGTTGGCCACCACCAGCACGTCGAGGTCGCGGTCGGCCGTCTTCGCCAGTGCTTCCATCTCCGTCAGGTGGTCGGCGGGGATGCCGCCCTTCAGCTTGGCCGCCTGGAGTTTGACCAGCGGCAGCGCGCCCTTCAGCTTGTTGTCGGCGAGGAACCGTTCCAGCAGGTCCGTCGGGTCGGAGGCCGGCTTGACGGCGAGTTCGGCCAACTGCTCGCCGATCTCCGCCGGCTTGCCCATCACCGTGATGACCGGGATGCCGTCGATGTACTTCACGCTGCCGTTGCCGTGCTTCGCCTCTTTGAACTCGAACTTCGGCTGCGCCAGCAGCGGGCCGACGAGCAGGAGGAGCAGGGCGGGGGCGAGGACGTGGCGCATGGGAGGCTCATTAATTGTGGCGAGCCGTGCCCCGTAAGGGGCCGGGTGATGTTGAGGAACCCGGCGGCTCACGCCGCTCGGCTCGCCGTCGGAATCACTTCTCGAACAGTTTGGGCACGCTCTTCAACGCCTCTTTCACCGCGTCGTCGGTCAGTTCGCCGGCGCGGAAGGCGAAGTTGGCGACCACCTTCTGCTTCACAAACAGGAGCACGGTCACGTCGGCGTCGGCGTGCAGCTTGTACGCCGGCGGGCCGTCGGCGTCCTCGAATCCGCCGACCGGCACGCCCTTCAGCCCCTGCTTCTTCGCCCAGCCGGACAGTTTGTCCAGATCGGCCGTCGGCGTCAACTGCGTCATCCACGCCTTGAAGCCGTCGGTCTTGCGGGCGGTCATTTCGGCGTCCAGCCCGGCCAGCAGTTTGCCCAGCGGGTCGGACAGCTTGCGGGCGAACACCACCGCCGTCGGCTTGTCGGCCTGCTCGCAGATGAAACACGTCTGCTTGCCGGTCTCGGTGCCGGTGGCGACGAGGAAGCTGTACGGCCCCGGCCGCTTGCCGACCGGCACGCCGGACACACACGGGTCGGCGGCGAAGGTGGCGGAGGCGAGCAGGAGCGACGTGAGGAGTGTGGTGCGCATGGGAGGATTGTAGTGGTGGGGGGGGGCCCCGGGGGGGGGGCGATGTAAGGCGGCGCG